>JBEBXE010000179.1:0-6627 GCA_040391705.1 Aerobium aerolatum | reverse complement strand
GCGCGTCTAAAGCGCTTGTTAAGGTTATGACATCGATAATGGCGGCGGGGCGTAGCTGGCGCTATTGTTGTGATGTGTATGGTGTTCACTTGATCTGGCGCGGATCGTCGCGGCGGTGCAAAAACCGTCTTCTTGCTGGTACTGTCTGCGCTGCGCTTGTCGTCGCGCCCGTACCTGCGTTCGCTTTCGAGATTTTTGGCGTCACGTTGTGGGGAGCCAAGAAAGCTTCCGACGATGACATGGTCATCGGCACGCCGCAGACCTATCAGGTCGAGGTGCAGGTCACCGGCGCGGATGCCGATGCGGTCAAAGATTCGGTCGAATCGGCCTCGACCCTGTGGGGCGACCGCGACAAGCCGGCGTCGGGCGCGGCCGGGCTGATCGCCAAGGCGCGCAGCGACTATCGCCGGTTGCTGGCGACGCTGTACACCCAAGGCCGCTATGGCGGCACGATCTCGATCACCATCGACGGGCGCGAAGCCGCAGACATTGCGCCGGACGCGACGCTGGCCGAGCCCGCCAACGTGGTGGTGTCGGTGACGCCGGGGCCGCTGTTCCATTTCCGCAACGCGACGATCCTCAACCGCGCGCCACTGGCACAGCAGCGTGGCGACGTGGTCGCGGCACCCGAAGAGGAGGGCTTTGCCAGCGGTGAGATTGCCCGCTCCGGCACGATCCTGCGCGCCGAATCGCTGGCGGTTGAAGCCTGGCGGCAGCAGGGCTACGCCAAGGCGGAAGTGGCCCAGCGCACGGTCGAAGCCGCGCATGACGCCGATGTGGTCGACGCGCAGATCACCGTCGAGCCCGGCCGCAAGGCGCATTACGGCCTGGTCGAGGTCGAGGGCAGCAAGGATATCGACGCAGAGTGGCTGGCGTGGATGACCGGCCTGCGCGAGGGCGAAGAATACGATCCCGACGACTTCAAGCGCGCCAGCGCGCGCATCGCCCGCCTCGACGTGTTCAGCGCCGCCCGCTTCCAGGAAGCGGACATGATCGACGCGCAGGGGCGGCTGCCGATTACCTATATCGTGCAGGAGCGCCCTGCCCGCCGCATCGGCGCGGGCGCGACCTATTCGACGGTCGACGGCCTTGGCCTCGAGACCTTCTGGCTGCACCGCAACCTGTTTGGCCGCGCCGAGCGACTGCGCGTCGAGGGCAAGGTCGCCGGCATGGGCCAGACCTTCCGGGTCGACGAACTGACCTATCGCGTCGGCGCTAGCTTCGTGAAGCCGGGCGTCTATACGCCGGATACCGACTTCTCGGCCTCGCTCTACGGCGACCGCGAAGTGCTGAAAAGCTATACCCGCACGGCGGTGACCGGCACCGCCGGCGTCAGCCACATCTTCGATGAGCAACTGTCCGGGGGCCTGTTCCTCACCGGCGGCCATGCCCAGTTCGAGGACAAGGAGTTCGGCCGCCGCGACTTCTCCACCATCGGGTTGCAGGGCAAGCTGACCTACGACACCCGCGACGACAAGGCCAATGCGACGCGCGGCTTCCTGCTCGAAGCCCACGTCGAACCGTTCTACGAATTCCAGTATGCCAACGTCGCCGCCAAGGCGACGATTGAAGGCCGCACCTATCACGGCTTCGGCAGCGACAATCAGGTGGTGCTTGCCGGCCGGGTCAAGGTCGGCACGCTGGCCGGGCCGACGGCCGACCAGCTGCCGCCCGACATGCTGTTTTTCGCCGGCGGCGGCGGTTCGGTGCGCGGCTACGCCTATCGCAATATCGGCGTGCCGACGGCCAGCGGCAACGTCATCGGCGGCCGCTCGCTGCTGGAAGCGTCGGCGGAAGCGCGGGTGCGCGTCACCGACACCATCGGGCTGGTCGGCTTTGCCGACGCCGGCTATGTCGGCGCGGATTCGATGCCGAGCTTCAGCGAAGATCTGCGTGTCGGCGTCGGCGTTGGCCTGCGCTATCTGACGGGTCTGGGGCCGATCCGCCTCGACGTTGCGACGCCGCTGAACCGGCGCGCCGGAGACCCGACAGTGTCCATCTATGTCGGCATAGGACAGGCGTTCTGATGCGTAAATTCCTCGTCCTTTTCGTGCTGTTCCTGCTTGGAATCTCGGCTTACGCGATTGCGCAAAACGAGACGCCGGAGGAAGAACGCGGCCTGTTCCTGTCGTTTGTCGAAGACAATCTGTCCGGGCCGAACCGGCAGATCCGCTTCCAGAACATCGAGGGCGTGCTGTCGTCGAACGCGCGCATCGGCCTGATCACCGTGGCCGACAACGAAGGCGTCTGGCTGCGGATCGAGAACGCCTCGATCGTGTGGAGCCGCTCGGCGCTGATCTTCAGCCAACGGTTGCAGATCGACACGCTGGCTGCCGACCGCATCGAAGTGGCGCGCAAGCCGATTGCCGATGAAAGCCTGCCGGCGCCCGAAGCCGGTGGCTTTCAGGTGCCGGAACTGCCGATCGCGGTCAATCTCGACGAGCTGAACGCGCCGCTGATCAGCTTCGGCCGCGACGTCTTCGGGCTGGAATCCGAACTGTCGATCACCGGCCGCATCCGGCTGGAGGACGGTTCGCTCGACACCGCGCTGGAAGTGACGCGTCTCGACGGCCCCGGCGGCCAGCTGTCGCTGACGGCCGCCTACGCCAATGCGAGCCAACAGCTCGATCTCAACCTGAATTTGTCGGAACCGGAAAACGGCATCGTCGCCAACCTGCTCAACATCGACGGCCGTCCGCCCGTCGCCTTGCAGGTCGCCGGCAGCGGCCCGCTGTCGGGCCTCGACGTCAATCTGGCGCTGGATGCAGCCGGGCAGCGTATCCTCACCGGCGCAACGCAGATCCGCCGCCAGGATGACGGCCTTGCCTATACCGCCAGGCTGAACGGCCCGATCGCCCAGCTGGTGCCGGTGCAGTTTCGCGACTTCTTTGGCGCGGAGACGACGTTGCAGGCGAACGGTCTGGTCAAAGACGCCGGCGGCGTGGTGCTGGAAGCGCTCGACCTGCAAAGCGCGGCGCTGACGCTGAACGCCAATGCCGAGACCGCGCCGGACGGATTTTTGCGCCGGCTCAACCTCAACACCACCATCGACGACGGCACCGACAGCCGCATCGTCCTGCCGATTGCGGGCGGACAGACCACTGTCAGCCGCGCCAGCGCCATCCTCGCGTTCGGCGACGATGCCAGCGACCGCTGGTCGGGCCAGATCACGGTCGAGGACCTTGCGACGACCGAATTCACCGCCAAGCGCGCCAATTTCGACCTTGGCGGCGTGGCGCAGAACCTCGACCAGCCAGCCGCGCGCAGCCTGAGTTTTGCGGTCGATGGCGGCCTGACCGGCATCGTTGCGACGCGTGCCGATATCGGCGAAGCGCTGGGCGACGCCATCACGCTCGACATTGACGGCGCATGGCGCGCCGGCCAGCCGATCGACCTCGCCAACGCCCTGCTCTCGGGCAACGGCCTCTCCGTCTCGCTCGCCGGCAAGATCGCCGAACTGGCGTTCAACGGCGACATCGCGGTGCGGGCGCAAAGCATCGCGCCGTTCTCCAGCCTTGCCGGACGCGACCTTGCCGGCGGGCTCGACCTGAAAGCCACCGGCACGGTGCAGCCGCTGAGCGGTGCGTTCGACCTGACCATCGACAGCGCGGCCGACGGCTTGCGCGTCGGCATCGACGCCGCCGACAATCTGCTTGAAGGCCGCTCCACCATCACCGGCCGCGTCGCACGCGGCGAAAAAGGCCTGGTGGCGGACGGTTTGCGCATCGGCAACGACCGGGTCGAGCTGACAGCCGACGGCAATTTTGCCTCGGGTGCTGCCGACTTCAACTACAAGCTGGCGCTGAGCGACCTCGCGCTGGTGTCGCCGCAGGCGGCGGGACGACTCGAGGCGAGCGGACGCGCCGCAGGCACCGACGGCATCATCGCGCTGAACACGCTGGCGAGCGTTGCGGAAGGCCAGCTGGCAGGCAAGAAACTGACCGAAGGCCGAATCGCGTTCGACGGCACGTTGCAGAACGGCGCGCTCGACGGCACGCTGGGCGGCAACGCCTTTCTCGACGGCGTGCGGGTGCAGCTGGCGGCGGGCCTTGGCATTGCCGACGGCACGCAGCGGCTGACCGATCTCGACTTTTCCGCCGGCGGCGCGCGCGCCACGGGTGCGCTGACGCGCGGCCCGACCGGGCTGATCGACGGCAAGATCGACATCGCCGCAGCCGACATTTCGACTGCCGCCGCGCTGGCGCTGGTCGAAGCCTCGGGCGCGGTCAACGCCACGGTGACGCTGGCCTCGACGGAAGCGGGCCAGCAGAACGCCAACGCCGACGCCACCGTGCGCAATCTGCGCATGGGCGACACACGGCTCGACACGGCGGACGTGCAGGCAGTGATCCGCGATGTGTTCAACGTGCCGGCGATCGACGGTTCGGTGAAGGCGCAGGGGCTGGTTGCCGGCGGCGTCACCGTCAGTTCGCTCGACGCCACCGCGCAGAGCAGCAATGGCGCAACCCAGTTTCAGGCCGATGCCAGCCTCTACCAGAACACGCAGGCGCACGCCAAGGGCTCGCTCGCGCCCGAAGGCAGCGGTTTCCGCGTCAACCTCACTGAAGCCTCGCTGGGGCAAGGCGTCGTCGCCGTGCGGCTGCAGGAACCGGCCTCACTGCTGGTTGTCGGCGACACCGTCGAGATCGACAATTTCGTTGCCGATGTCGGCGGCGGGCGGGTGTCGGCCAAGGGCCGCGTCGCGCAGACCATCGACCTCGCGGTCGACGTGGCCAAGCTGCCGCTGTCGATCGCCAACCTCATCCGTCCCGACCTCGGGCTGGGCGGCACCGTCGATGCGCAGGCGCGCGTCACCGGTCCGCGCAGCGCACCCGATGCCAATTTCACCCTGCGCGGCACGGCCATCGCTGCGGCAGCATTGCGGCAGGCGGGCCAGAGCGCGCTCAACGTGACAGCCACCGGCACCACCAGCGGCCAGCGCCTCACCGTCGACGCCAGCGTCACCAGCCCGGAAGGGTTGCGCGCCAGCGCACGCGGCGGCGTGCCGCTCGACAACGGCCAGATCGCCATCGACGTCGACCTTGCCGCCTTCCCGCTGGCAGCGCTCAACGCGGTGGTGCAGGGCCAGAACCTTGGCGGCTCGATTGCCGGCTCGGCGCGGGTTTCGGGCACAACGGCAGCCCCGCAGGCGAGTTTCGACCTGCGCGGCACCAGCCTGAGCGCGGCGCCATTGCAGGCCGCCGGCATCGACGCGCTGCAAGCCAACGCCGCCGGCAGCTTCGCCGGCACCACGGTGACGCTGTCGTCTGCGACGGTGAGCGGGCCGCAGGGCCTGTCGCTGAGCGCCAACGGCACCGTGCCGCTGTCCGGTAACGGGCTGGCGCTGACCCTCAACGGCGCGGCCCCCCTCGCCTTGGCCAACCGGTTCCTGATCGAGCGCGGCACCCAGCTGTCGGGCGTCATCGAACTCAACGGCAGCGTGTCGGGCAGCCTGCAACAGCCTGTCATCCGTGGCATGGCGTCGACCAACGGCGCGCAGGCCGTCGATCCCGAAACCAATGTGCGGGTGCAGGACATCAATGTGATGGTGGCGATGGAGGGCGAAACGGTGACGATCCGCTCCGCCAACGCAGCACTGGCCAGCGGCGGCTCGCTTGCCGCCAGCGGCACGATCTCCACCAACGCCGCCGCCGGTTTCCCCGCCGATCTCAGGGTGACGCTCAACCAGGCGCGCTACACCGATGGCGAACTGGTCGTCGCCACCGTCAGCGGCGGCCTGACGCTGGTCGGCGCGCTGCTGCGCGACCCGCTGCTGGCGGGCGAAATCAACGTCGACCGCGCCGAAATCTCGGTGCCGGACAATTTCTCCGGCAGTGCGGCGGCCATCGACGTCATCCATCGCAACGCACCACCGGCCGTGCTGCAAACGTTGAAGCGGGCGCGCGCCAATGACGGCACGCCGACGCCGACGGCGCGCCCCAGCGTCATCCGGCTCGACATCGGCATCAACGCCCCTGCCCGCATCTTTGTGCGCGGGCGTGGGCTGGATACCGAACTTGGCGGGCGTCTGAAACTGACCGGCCCGGTGACCAACATCCAACCGGTCGGCGGCTTCCAGCTGATCCGGGGCCGTCTCTCGATCCTCGGCCAGCGCATCACCTTCGACGAAGGCAGCGTCAGCATGGTCGGCGACCTCGACCCGTATCTGAACTTCGTTGCGCGCTCGGTCAGCGGCGACACGACGGTGTTCATCACCGTCAGCGGCCGGGTGTCGTCCCCGACCATCGCGTTTTCGTCGCAGCCGGAATTGCCGGAAGACGAAGTGCTCGCCCGCCTGATCTTCAATCGCGGCATGAGCGAATTGTCGCCGCTGCAGATCGCCCAGCTGGCGGCAGCCGCCGCAGAACTGGCCGGCGGGTCGAACACCTCATTGCTGGGGAGTCTGCGTGGGGCTGCCGGTCTCGACGATCTCGACGTCGTCACCGACAGCCAGGGCAACGCGGCGGTGCGCGCCGGACGTTACATTCAAGACAACATCTATCTCGGCGTGGAAGCCGGCGCACAAGGCTCGACGCGCGGCACGATCAACCTCGACATCACCGGGGATCTCAAGGCGCGCGGCAGCGTCGGCAGCGACGGCGAAAGCTCGCTCGGCGTGTTTTACGA
>JBEBXE010000178.1:0-6633 GCA_040391705.1 Aerobium aerolatum | reverse complement strand
CGATGATCGAACGGCGCACGTCACGGGTGCGGGTGAACAGGTCGAACAGCTTGTCACCGTCGCCCCAGCGGATTGCGCGTTGCAACGAGGCGAGGTCTTCCGAAAACCGCGACAGCATTTCAAGGATCGCGTCCTTGTTGTGCAGGCAGACGTCGCGCCACATCGTCGGGTCGGAGGCGGCCAGACGGGTGAAGTCGCGGAAACCCGACGCCGAATACTTGATCACCTCGGATTTGGTCACCGTCTGCAGATCGTCGGCGGTGCCGACGATGTTGTAGGCGATGATATGCGGCAGGTGCGACACCATCGCCAGCACCATGTCGTGGTGCTGCGGGTCCATGGTGTCGACATTGGAGCCGCAGGCGCGCCAGAACGCCGACAGCCGCTCGACCGCGTCGGTATCGGTGCCTTCCAGTGGCGTCAGGATGCACCAGCGGTTTTCGAACAGCTCGGCAAAGCCGGCGTCGGGGCCGGATTTTTCCGTTCCCGCCAGCGGGTGGCCGGGAATGAAATGCACCTGCGCCGGCAGGTAGGGCTGCATCTGGGCGATCACCGACGCCTTGGTCGAGCCGACATCGGTGACGATGGCGCCGGGCTTCAGCGCCGCTGCGATCTGCTGTGCCACCGCGCCGGACGAGCCGACCGGCACCGAGACGATGACGAGGTCAGCGTCCCGCACCGCATCTGCCGCATCTGTGGTGTAGCGGTCGCCAAGGTCAAGCTCTTCGGCGCGCTTCAGCGTTGCGGCACTGCGGGTGGAGATCACGACCTCGCCGGCAATGCCCTCGCGCCGGATAACGCGGGCGAGGGACGAGCCGATCAGGCCGATGCCGATGAGGGCGATCCTGTCGAACATCTTTTCAGACATCTTTTTAGTCTTTCAGGAATTCGGTGAGGGCGGCGACGACGCCGCGATTGGCTTCCTCCGTGCCGATGGACATGCGCAGTGCATTGGGGAATCCGTAGCCGGCAACACGGCGCAGCAGATAGCCGCGCGCGCCCAGATACTCATCGGCGCGGGCAGCCGAATGGCGCTCATCCTGCGGGAAATGGATCAGGATGAAGTTGGCGACGCTGGGTGTCACCCGCAGGCCGAGCTTTTCCAGCTCCGCCGTCGTCCACTGCAACCACTTCTCGTTGTGCTCGACCGAGGTCTGGACGTGGGCGCGGTCCAGGATCGCAGCCACGCCGGCCTCGATGGCCACGGCGTTGACGTTGAACGGGTCGCGCACGCGCTCCAGCGCTGCAGTGACATGCGTCGGCGCATAGATCCAGCCGATGCGCGCGCCGCCGAGGCCGTGCACCTTGGAGAAGGTGCGGGTCATCACGACGTTCTCGTTGGCCGCCACCAGCTCGACGCCGGCTTCGTAGTCGTTGCGGCGCACGAATTCGGCGTAAGCCGCGTCGATGATCAGCAGCACGTCCTTCGGCAGGCCGGCATGCAGGCGTTTCACCTCTTCGAACGGCAGGTAGGTGCCGGTCGGGTTGTTGGGGTTGGCCAGGAAGACCAGCCGGGTCTTCGGCGTCACCGCCGCCAGAATCGCATCGACATCGGTGCGTTCATCGGTCTCGCGGGCGATCACCGGCGTGCCGCCGACGGAGCGGATGAAGATCGGGTAGGCGAGAAAGCCGTGCTCGCAATAGATGCCTTCTTCGCCCTCGCCGAGATAGATCCGGGTCAGCAGCGCCAGCGCCTCGTCCGAGCCGTTGAACACCATGATGTTCGCGACGTTGAGGCCGTGGGTGGCGGCAATGGCTTCGCGCAGGCGCGTTGCGGCCCCATCGGGATAGAGCTGCAGGCTGGCGGCAACCGCCTGTGCAGCCGCGACCGCCTTGGGCGAGGGGCCGAGCGGATTCTCGTTCGACGACAGCTTATACACCCGGTCGACACCGGCCGGCGCATGGCTCTTGCCGGGCACGTAGGCTTCGATATCCATAATACCGGCGCGTGGCTGCGGGCGGAGCTCATTGGTCATGGCAGAAAATCCAGCTTCAAAAGGCGGGTCTGCTCTATCAAGCTTTAGCGTTGACGCAAAGTGCATGGGGGCCTAAAAGACGCCGATACCCGTGGTGATTTGGCCGGTCGGCTTGCAGCCACGTAAAACAATTCGCTAAAGGGCCGCTTTGCAACAGTCCGTTGGGACCGGCCGCGATTTCGCCGCCGGTTTTTTTGTCTGGAGTGTTCCCATGCCGATCAAGATCCCCAATCAGCTTCCCGCCCATGATGTGCTGGTGCGCGAGGGCGTGTCGGTCATGGATGAGAAGACGGCGCTGCTTCAGGATATTCGCCCGCTGCAGATCGGCCTGCTCAACCTGATGCCGAACAAGATCAAGACGGAAACCCAGATTGCCCGGCTGATCGGCTCGTCGCCGCTTCAGGTCGAGCTGACACTGGTGCGCATCGGCAGCCATGTCGCCAAGAACACCTCTGAGGAGCACCTGATCAGCTTCTACCAGACGTGGGAAGAAGTGCGCGATCGCAAGTTCGACGGCTTCATCATCACCGGCGCGCCGATCGAGCTGCTGCCGTTCGAAGAGGTCAATTACTGGGACGAGCTGAGCCAGATTCTCGACTGGACGACGACCAACGTCCATTCCTCGTTCTTCATCTGCTGGGGCGCGATGGCCGCCGCGTGGCATTTCCACCAGCTGCCGAAATACGAGCTGGAGAAGAAAGCCTTCGGCGTCTACCGTCACCGCAACAACGCGCCGACATCGCCCTACCTGATGGGCTTCTCCGACGATTTCGCCATTCCGGTGTCGCGCTGGACCGAGGTGCGGTCTTCCGACCTGCGGCCTGAAAGCGGTCTCGAACTGCTGATGGAATCGGAGGAGACCGGCCCGTGCATGCTGTCGGAACCCGTCGGCAACCGGCTCTATATGTTCAACCATATCGAGTACGATTCGACGTCGCTGAAAGACGAGTACGACCGTGACATCGCAGCTGGTACGGTGGTCGATGTGCCGCACGAATACTATCCCAACAACGACCCGGCCCGCCCGCCGCTCAACCGCTGGCGCTCGCATGCGCATCTGTTGTTCGGCAACTGGATCAACAGCGTCTATCAGACCACCCCCTACGATATCGAGGAGATCGGCAAGGTCTGACTCAGCCGGCTTCGCGGCGCATCTTCTCCCAGCGCTTGATCGCGCGGTCGCGTTTCAGGCGTGACAGGCGCTGCAGCCAGAAGATGCCGTCGAGCTGGTCGATTTCGTGCTGGATGCAGGTGGCAAGAAAGCCCTCCGCCTCGGCGGTCTCGTGGCTGCCGTCGAGCGTCTGGTAGCGGAAGCGGATCTGCGACGGCCGCTCCACCTCATCGGTGACGCCCGGCATCGAGACGCTGCCCTCGGTGTGGCGTTGCAGCGTCGTCGAGGCTTCCTCGATCACCGGGTTCACATAGACGCGGACCCCGTCCTCTTTGCCCAATTCGATCACGGTGATGCGGCGCAGCGCGCCGACATGTGGCCCGGTGATGCCGACGCCGGGGGCTGCGCGCATCGTCTCCAGCAGGTCGTCGGCCAACTGGCGCAACGCCTCATCGAACATCTCCACCGGCGCACAGGCGGTGCGCAGGGCCGGATCGGGATAGGGCACGATGGGACGGACGGTCACGGGGTCACTTCTCTTCAGCCGGGTTGCGCATGGCGCGTGCGCCCTGTGGCGACAGCACCGGCACGAAGACGCGGCGTGAGGCGCGGGCCGCGACAGGGATGCCCTGATAGACGCGCTTTTGCGCTTCGACGATGACGACGCCGGCAAACAGCGGCCAGAACCGGCTGCCGGTGCGCTCGAACAACGCGTGCAGCCGCATCACCCACCGGCGCTGCGATGGCGGAAAATGCAGTCCGTCCGCCCACGCCATCGGGGTGAAATTGGTTTCGCGCAGCAGGCTGGAGAGCTGGCCGCGCGAAAACGGCCGGCCGGTGCCGAACGGCGTATGCTCGAAGCGCGCCCACATGCCGCGACGGTTGGGCACGACGATCAGCAGCCGCCCGCCCGGCGCCAGCACGCGCCAGATCTCCATCAGCATCTCGCGTGGATTCTCCGCGTGTTCCAGCGCGTGAACCAGCAGCATCCGGTCGATCGACGAATCAAACAGCGGCAGTTCTTCCTCGAACACCAGCGCGGTCGCCGACAGGCCGTTCGACGGCCAGTTCACCGCGCCCTGCGTGGCCGGCATGAAGGCGAAGACCCGCTCGGCGTCGGCGCCGAAGCGCTCCAGCCACGGCAGCGCATAGCCGAGCCCGACCAGCCGTTCGTTCGGCTGCTTGACCCAGATGGTGGACAGCGCGGTTGCCACGGCATGTTCGGCCAGCCGGCCGAGCGTGGTGGAATAGAAGGCGCGCAGGTCGATAATGTCTGAAAGCATGAGCGGACCGTAGCGGGTGCCTGTTGGGACTTCAAGAAACCCCTGCATAGCGGTTTTCACACCGGTGTCGCAGCACTATGGTGAACTGACGAAATAAAGGAGTTGGACCATGGCGGTTAAGATCGAGCAATTCATGTGCAGGAGCGATAATTTCGGCATCCTCGCGCATGATCCGGCCAGCGGCGAGACCGCAATCATCGACGCGCCCGAGGAACGTCCGATTCTCGAGGCCATCGCCCGCACCGGCTGGACGCCGACCGTGTTGCTGGTCACCCACCATCACGGGGATCACGTCGAAGCCAATCTGGCGCTCAAGCAGCGTTTTGGCCTCAAGATCATCGGGCCCAAGGCGGAAGCGGCAAAAATCCCCGGTATCGACGAGACCGTGGCCGAAGGCGACGAACTTTCGCTGCTCGGCGAGACGGTGCGGGTGATCGAGACGCCCGGCCACACTGCGGGCCACGTCTCCTACTTCCTGCCCAAATCCGGCATCGCCTTCACCGCCGACACATTGTTTGCGCTCGGCTGCGGACGGATTTTCGAAGGCACGCCGGCGATAATGATGGCGTCGCTGAAAAAGCTCGCGGCGCTGCCGGCCGGCACGGCGGTCTATTGCGGCCACGAATACACCCTGTCCAACGCCCGCTTCGCGCTCAGCGTCGATCCGACCAATTCGGCGCTCAAGCTGCGCGTCAAGGAGATCGAAGCCCTGCGCGCCGCCGACAAGCCGACATTGCCGACCACCATCGGCCAGGAGCTTGCGACCAACCCGTTCCTGCGCTGGCACGACCCTGCCATCCGCAAGAATCTCGGCATGCCGGCAGCCTCGGACGAGGCGGTGTTCGCCGAAATCCGCAAGCGCAAAGATATATTCTAGATCAGCAAGCCGAGCGTGATCAGCGCCTGCGCCAGATAATACAGCACCCACACCGCCGGGCCCGCCCATGCCCGGTGGGGCGAGGCGGGGGCGAGCAGGAATCGTTCGACCGCGAGAATCGCATCGGAGGCGACGAACAGCGCCGCGCCCAGCATCACCAGCGGCACCGGCACGGTGGCTGACGCCAGCATCATTGCCGCAATGGCTGCGACGTAGACGGTGATCGGCAGTTGCAGCGAGGCCGGCACGGCGCGCAGCAGGCGCAGCAGCAGCACGCCGCCGGCGATGAGCGCCAGCACCGGCAGGATCAGCCGCCACCACTGCACCGTCAGGATTTCGAGGCCGCTGCCCACCATCACGAACAAAGCGACGTAGACGAGATGGGCGGTGAGGAAACTGGCGAGGCCGGCGAGGAAGGTCTTTTCGCTGTCCTGCGCCAGAAAGGCGTCGCCCGCCGCGCTCAGCAGCAATGCGGCTGCCAGCAGCACCGGGCCGCCTTCGATGAGCGCCAGCACCGCCAGCAGCACCACTGAGCCGGCCTTGGCGATCGTGCGCCGCCACGATGGCGGGCGCTGCTGGACCAGCAGGTAGAACACCGCCAGCGCGATCGAAAACAGCAAGGTGCCGTTGGGAAGCGCCTCAAGTCCGCCGGGGAAGGGCATCATGCGTCGGCCTCATGTGGGGTGGGGGATTTGCGCCCGAACAGCATCGTCCGGGCTGCCAGAACAGCGCCGGCGGTGATCAGCAGGCAGGCGACCAGCACCGATGTGGTCGCTGTCGCCGCGCCGGCCGCGATCAGCACCAGCGTCGACAGCAACGGCGCGGCGTAGCTGGCTGCGCCCAGCACCTGAATGTTGCCGTGCTTGACGCCGTGATCCCAGGTGTAGAACGCTGCGCCGACCGGCATCAGTCCGAGCCCGGCAATGGCGAGCCACTGGCCGGTGGTCGCCGGCCAGACGGTGTCTTCCAGAGCCAGGTGGCATAGCAGCGACAACAGAGCGGTCGCAGCGCAGAACCACGTCACGACGCTGGTCGGCACCGCTGGAAAGCGCCGCGACAACAGCGAATAGGCGGCCCAGGTGACGGCGCACACCCCGGCCATGGCGTAGCCGAAGGCATATTGCGCATCGAACGACAGCGTGCCGCCTCTGGTGACGATCAGGAACGCACCGGCGAGGCCAAGTGCTGCCCCGGCCAGATGATGCCAGCGCAGTTTTTCGCCCGGCAGCAGCGCCGAGCCGAGCACGATCAGCAGCGGCCACAGATAGGCGATCAGGCTGGCTTCCACCGCCGGGGCGTTGCGCAGCGCGGTGAAATAGAAAAAGTGGTAGCCGAACAGCCCGCCGATGCCGATCAGCCAGACCACCGGCGGGATCGGATCGTGAC
>JBEBXE010000177.1:0-6647 GCA_040391705.1 Aerobium aerolatum | reverse complement strand
CGCGTTGCGCACGTCATCAAAGCTGCGGCTGCGGTTTGGAAACTCCAACGTCATAGTCGGCTTACCCCAATTTCATGTGATGCAGGCCGGCCACGCAGCGTAAAGCTGCGTCCTGCCGGCGTGCGGTCGTGCCACCGTTGAAGGACGACAGTGCGTCGGTCGCGTTTGACCCGCAGAGGTCGATCAGCGTCACGCGCCGCGATCAGCTCTTGCCTTTGGGGCGCGGGGCGGTGGTGGTGGTGGTTCCGGCGAGCTTGATCTGGTTTCCGAACGGCGCGTCAGGCTTCGGCGCTACCTTCTCCTGCTTCGGCTTCCGGATCTCCTTCGTGCTGCGTTTCTGTCCTTTGGCCATGGCCGAAAGTCCTTTCGATAAGCGCTGCGTCGTCACCGGGCTGCGGTATGCGAACCGGTTCGATACTGTCCTGCGTCGTCACCCGCTCGTAACGCTCTTCGTCATTGCGGATGCGATACTGCGGCGACGTGCCCCGCGGCGGGAGCGTGGCAGTGATGTGGTAGATATCGGACGGCAAGGTCGTGCTTCCAATCCCGCCCTTCATCCGGACGGCCTGTCCGACAACGAAAAGATGCGCTGAAGGATCACGGCGGATCGGACGGGCAGGACGTGGCTGAACGGTTGCAGTCATAGTTATTGGTGGTCCTTTTCGAGCACGGCATCGAGATCCGCAGTGGTGATCGGCACCATCTGCTGTGTCGATCCGTGCGTGCCCAGAGTAGAAAGATGGATGGCGGGGAGATGGATAAAGGCCCCGACGCGCCGCCAGGCAAGTCGCTCGACACCCTCGATCGCTTCTTCGTCGTAATCGACGCGATAGTCACCGGCTGGTTGTGAGGCGCTGAAGCCGGGCAACACGAAGGGAGCGGAAAAGCTGACGACAGTCTGCGTGGTGCGGCTGGTCATGACTGCGGTTCCTGCGGAGCACGCGGTTGCGTGCCCCTGATCGCCAGCGTCCACCGGACGCACACAAGCGATCTGAATATTTGATAGAGCATCGGAACAGTCCGAAAACCGAACTTCACTCTTCGGTCCGACGCTTAGATCACACCCACTCGAACCGGAACGCTCCGAAGCTGCCAGTACATCCGTGGTCAGCGTCCGGTATTCATTCCAGATTCGAATGGCGCGATACGTCGCGCCATTCGGCGCAATGCAGTCGCTGTCGATAATTCGGTAGTGAATGGCGGGTCTCTGACACCGCGAAAGCCAAATCGGCCAAATCAACGTCTCTTAAACATACGCATCAATCCGGCTTCAATCAAGGCGATGACCGTTCTTAATTCATGAGCGGAGCAGACGCCGGCGTATTTCCCGGCGCGAAAACATCGGACGCTCAAGAAAAAGTGAGCCGAATACCTGTCGCGCGCTGCAAACAACGAGGATGACGCACTGCAACAATTGTAACACCGCGTGAATTAATTTTGGCACTCCTATCATTCGACTGCCA
The DNA here is from genome assembly GCA_040391705.1 of Aerobium aerolatum. Taxonomy (GTDB): domain Bacteria; phylum Pseudomonadota; class Alphaproteobacteria; order Rhizobiales; family Rhizobiaceae; genus Aerobium; species Aerobium aerolatum_A. The sequence continues at coordinate 5,184 of JBEBXE010000177.1, read as the reverse complement.
AAGACGCTACATATGGGCTGTAGCCTCCCTATGCGCCGGCTGCGGAAAGAACCTTGATGAAATTCCGACCACTCCACGACCGCGTCGTCATTCGGCGCGCGGAAAGCAATGCCATGTCCAAAGGTGGGATCATCATCCCGGACAACGCCAAGGAAAAGCCGCAAGAGGGCGAAGTCCTCGCTGTCGGGCCGGGCTCGCGCGACGACGGCGGCAAGCTGATCCCCCTCGACGTCAAGGCTGGCGATCTCATCCTGTTTGGCAAATGGTCGGGCACCGAAGTCAGGATCGACGGCGAAGACCTGCTGATCATGAAGGAAGCCGACATCATGGGCATCGTCGAGAAGACCGACGCGGCGACCAAGAAGGCCGCCTGACCGGTCGAGCTCCGACCCCGTATTTTCAACACTGAACTGGACCAAGACAATGGCTGCCAAGGAAATCAAATTTTCGAATGACGCGCGCGATCGTATGCTGCGCGGCGTCGAGCTGCTCAACAATGCCGTCAAGGTGACGCTCGGCCCCAAGGGACGCAACGTCGTCATCGACAAAGCCTATGGCGCGCCGCGGATCACCAAGGACGGCGTCAGCGTCGCCAAGGAGATCGAGCTTGTCGACAAGTTCGAGAATATGGGCGCGCAGATGGTGCGCGAAGTCGCCTCCAAGACCAATGACCTCGCCGGCGACGGCACCACGACGGCCACCGTGCTTGCCGCCTCGATCCTGCGCGAAGGCGCAAAGCTGGTCGCCGCCGGCATGAACCCGATGGACCTCAAGCGCGGCATCGACCTCGGCGTCGCCGCCGTCGTCAAGGAAATCCAGGCCCGCTCGAAGAAGGTCGAGTCGTCGGCTGAAATCGCTCAGGTCGGCACCATCGCCGCCAATGGCGATGCCAGCGTCGGCCAGATGATCGCCAACGCGATGGAACGGGTCGGCAACGAGGGCGTCATCACCGTCGAGGAAGCCCGCACCGCCGAGACCGAACTCGACGTCGTCGAGGGCATGCAGTTCGATCGCGGCTACCTGTCGCCGTACTTCGTCACCAATCCCGAGAAGATGCGCGTCGAGCTGGAGGATCCCTACATCCTCCTCCACGAGAAGAAGCTCGGCAATCTGCAGGAAATGCTGCCGATCCTCGAAGCCGTGGTGCAATCGTCGCGGCCGCTGCTGATCATCTCCGAGGATGTCGAAGGCGAAGTGCTGGCGACGCTGGTGGTCAACAAGCTGCGCGGCGGCCTCAAGGTCGCAGCCGTCAAGGCGCCAGGCTTCGGCGACCGCCGCAAGGCGATGCTGGACGATATCGCGGTCCTGACCGGCGGCCAGATGATCTCCCAGGATCTCGGCATCAAGCTGGAGAACGTCACCATCGACATGCTCGGCCGCGCCAAGCGCGTCGTGATCGAGAAAGACACGACCACCATCATCGATGGCGCTGGCGACAAGGCCGCCATTGACGGTCGCGTCACCCAGATCAAGGCGCAGATCGAGGAAACCACCTCGGACTACGACAAGGAAAAGCTGCAGGAGCGCCAGGCGAAGCTCGCCGGCGGCGTTGCGGTCATCCGTGTCGGCGGCGTCACCGAGACCGAGGTCAAGGAAAAGAAGGACCGCATCGACGACGCGCTCAACGCAACGCGCGCAGCCGTGGAAGAAGGCATCGTGCCGGGCGGCGGCATCGCGCTTTTGCGCGCACGCTCGGCACTGGCCGGGCTTGTCGGCGAGAACGCTGACGAGACCGCCGGCATCTCCATCGTGCGGCGCGCACTTGAGGCCCCGATCCGGCAGATTGTCGAGAACGCCGGTGTTGAAGGTTCGATCGTCGTCGGCAAACTGACCGACAGCAAGGACCCGAATGAAGGCTTCGACGCACAGACCGAAACCTATGTCGACATGATCAAGGCCGGCATCATCGATCCAGCCAACGTCGTTCGCACCGCCTTGCAGGGCGCCGGGTCCATTGCCGCACTGCTGATCACCGCCGAAGCGATGATCGCCGACGCGCCCGTCAGGGACGCCGCGCCGGCAAACGGCAATGGGGGCATGGGCTACTAGAGCCCAATCGAGGATTGAGATTTGTGTGCGTCCGCAACGACGCACACAGATTTTGAGCAGCGCCTGCTCCGTCCTGTCGCAAGGACCGGACGGAGATTTTAACCGCAATCGACAAGGACCACATCCATGGCCATGCAGAACAGCACGAAGCCCTCCGTCGCCCAACGCTGGGAAAACTACCAGCCGAGCAAGTCGACACTTGCCTGGTCGTGCGTCGGAGCGGCGATCGCGACGATGGTCGTCGGTTTCATGTGGGGTGGATGGGTCACCGGCGGCACGTCCCGCGACCTGGCAACGGCAGCCGGAACCGGCGCGCGGGCTGAACTGGCCTCGACGATCTGCGTCGAGCGGTTCAACGCTGCACCCGATGCGGCTGCCCGTCTTGTCGAGCTGACCGCGATCACCAGCGCCTCGGCCAAGCGCCAGTTCATCGAAGCCGGTGGCTGGGCAACGATGCCGGGACAGACGTCCGCCGACCGGCGCGGCGCCGAAGGCTGCGCCGTGGCTCTCACCGCCGCCTGACCCAGTTTTCAGGAACGCTCGCCCCGGCGAGCGTTTCTTCTCTTCTTTGAAGCAAGGAGCGCGACCATGATTTCGTTTAAGAAAAAGCCGGATCCGCAGCCATCGACCGAGAAGGCCGGAGATAATCGCTTCGAACAGATCCGCAAGACTGCAGCAGAGCAGCACGAGAAATCAGACGCCGACGCCGCAGCCCGCCGCACGCGAAAAGCTGCTGTTGTGGAAGACGACAAGCTTATCTGAGCTGGACCGGCTCTCTCGAAAAGGCGTGATCTGATGAGATATCTGGACCGACTACCGACTGAGCCGCTGATCTGGCTGATGCTTGCAATCGGCGGCGCCATCGTCGCCGTCATCGCCTACATCGTCCTGACCAGCATCACCTACTGACAGCGACAGACATCGCCCGGCGTTACAGGACGTGGCAATTGGTCGATGTGAGAGAAGCCAGTGGAGCGGGTGAAGGGAATCGAACCCTCGTCGTAAGCTTGGGAAGCTTCTGCTCTACCATTGAGCTACACCCGCAACAGCGCGATTAATCATCCAACGCAGGCACGCCTGTCAAGCGGCATCGTGCGCGGTGCAACGGTTCTGTTGTACAACGCACATGGCCGACAAAGCCGAACCGGCTCAGTCGGTTCGGAAGTGCTTCGACAGTTTCAGACCCTGGGCCTGATAGTTCGACTTCAGGTCCGTGCCATAGAGCCGGTCCGGCCGCGACAGCATGTGTTCGTAGACCAGCCGCCCGACGATCTGGCCGTGTTCGAGGATGAACGGCACCTCGTGGCTGCGCACTTCCAGCACCGCACGACTGCCGGTGCCACCGGCTGCGGTGTTGCCGAAGCCGGGATCGAAGAAGCCGGCATAGTGGACGCGGAATTCGCCGACCAGCGGATCGAACGGCGTCATTTCGGCGGCGTGGTCCGGGGGCACGTGCACCGCTTCGCGCGAGACGAGGATGTAGAACTCGTCCGGATCGAGGATCAGCTCGTGCTTGCCACGCGCATAGAGCGGCTCCCAGAAATCATGCAAATCCTGCGCGCCGCGCACGTCGACGTCGATCACCGCGGTGTGGTGCTTGCCGCGATAGCCGATCAGGCCCTCGCTGCCGCCAGCCAGGTCGATCGACAGCGCAATGCCGCCGCCTGAGATGTTGGGCTCGTCCGAGGCCACCAGCGTCTCGCGCGCATGCAGGCCCTGCAGCTCCATCTCCGACAGCAGCGCATGCCCGGCGCGAAAGCGGATCTGCGACAGGCGCGAACCGGCGCGCACGACGATCGGGAAAGTGCGCGGGCTGACTTCGATGAACAGCGGGCCGTCATAGCCGGCGGGGATCTTGTCGAATTCCTGCGTGCGGTCGGCCATCACGCGGGTGAAGATGTCGAGCCGGCCGGTCGAGCTTTTCGGGTTGGCCGACGCCGAGATGCCGGCGGGCAGCGTCAGCGATTCCTGCAGCGGCACGATGTAGACGCATCCGGTTTCCAGCACCGCGCCGGCGGTCAGGTCGATCTCGTGCAGCTTGAGCCGTTCCAGCTTGTCGGACACGGTGCTGACCGGTCCGGGCAGAAAGCTCGCGCGCACGCGATAGGCCTTGGTGCCGAGGCGCAGGTCGAGGCTCGCCGGTTGAATCTGGTCGGCGTCGAGGGGGCCGGCGCTTTTGAGCGCGCCCGCGTCGAACAACGCAGCGATGTCACGATCCGGTAGGATACCTGTAGTACGCACGGTGCAAAGTCCCTGTTGACAGGGCCGAAGGTTTAATGACGCCGTCGATTGACGCAAGCCATGGGAGGGCGTAAAGGGGCCGTTATCCCGTGGTGATTTGCCGGTCGGCTTGCAGCCACGTTAAATAAGTCGCTAAAAGGGACCGATGAGGAAACTGGCGCGCGACTTTCGCGGCCGGTTTTTTTGTGTTTGGGACATTGATAATGACAGGCGAAATCAAGAGAAACTGGAAGCCGGCCACGAATCTGGTGCACGGCGGAACGCTGCGGTCGCAGTTTGGCGAGACCTCCGAGGCGATCTATCTGACACAGGGTTTCGTCTACGAAACCGCTGAAGCTGCCGAAGCGCGCTTCAAGGGCGAAGTGCCCGGTTTCATCTATTCGCGCTACGCCAACCCGACCAACGACATGTTCGAAAAGCGCATGTGCGAGCTGGAAGGCGCCGAAGAGGCGCGCGCCACCGCCTCCGGCATGGCGGCGGTTTCGGCAGCGCTGCTGTGCAGCGTCAAGGCCGGCGACCACGTCATCGCCGCCCGAGCGCTGTTCGGCTCCTGCCGCTGGGTGGTCGAAGTCCTGATGCCGCGCTATGGCATCGAGACCACGCTGGTCGACGGCACCGATCTGGCCGCCTGGGAACAGGCGATCCAGCCCAACACCAAGCTGTTCTTCCTCGAAAGCCCGACCAACCCGACGCTGGAAGTCATCGACATCGCGGCGGTGGCCAGGCTTGCCAACCAGGCCAATGCGCGGCTGGTGGTCGACAACGTCTTCGCCACGCCATTGCAGCAGAAGCCGCTGGAACTGGGCGCGCATGTCGTCGTCTATTCGGCGACCAAGCATATCGACGGCCAGGGCCGCTGTCTGGGCGGCGTCATCCTGTCGGACAAGCAGTGGA
>JBEBXE010000176.1:0-6656 GCA_040391705.1 Aerobium aerolatum | reverse complement strand
ACCTCCGTCATCCCGGCCAAGGTCGCGCAGCGACCGCCGAGCCGGGACCCATTGGTGGGGCAATCATCGAGCGCAGGCAGCCCTATTGTGCGCAACGAGACCCCGGCCGCGCTGATCAATAGGTCCCGGATAGCCTCCGGCTTCCGGATGACGGAGGGGTAGATCACGCCACCCTCCCTCATCCTAAGCTGCGAGTGAAGCGCGCCTCGAGGGACGCGCTCCCTTCGCCCTACCTCTTCTGGATCGACGGCGCGCCCCGTTCGGGGATTAACCCCCGAGGCGCGAAGCGCATGACCAACAGCAGGATCAGCCCCATCAGCAGCGGCCGCATATAAGGGGCGGCGTCGGCGAGATGCAGTTTGATCGGGTTGGTCGCGGCCATGCCGGAGGTCAGCACCGACATCAGCCACGCGCCGACCGGTTCGGCCTCGACCCAGGTGAACCAGATCAGGAACCCGCCCAGCACCGCGCCCCAGTTGTTGCCGGAGCCGCCGACGATCACCATCACCCAGATCAGGAAGGTGAAGCGCAGCGGGTTGTACTGGCCCGGCGTGAACTGGCCGTCGAGCGTGGTCAGCATGGCACCGGCGATGCCGATGACGGCCGAGCCGAGCACGAAGATCTGCAGATGCCGGCCGGTGACGTCCTTGCCCATCGCTTCGGCCGCATCGCGGTTGTCGCGGATGGCTCGCATCATCCGGCCCCAGGGCGAATTCAGCGCACGTTCGGCCAGCGACATCAGGATCACCAGCACGATGGCAAACAGCAGGGCATAGGACAGCCGCACATAGATCGCCGAGAAGAAGATCGGGTTGGTGCCGAGCTTGGCCGTCAGGTCGAGGAACCACTGCGCCTGCTGCAGTTGCAGCTCGTAGGCGACGGGGCGCGGCAGGCCGGAGACGTTCTTGACGCCGCGGGTCAGCCATTCCTCGTTGCGCATGATCGCAATGATGATCTCGGAAATGCCCAGCGTGGCGATCGCCAGATAGTCGGAGCGCAGGCCAAGCGCGATCTTGCCGACCAGCCAGGCTGCCGCCGCAGCAAAGACGCCGCCAACCAGCCACGAGAACAGGATCGGCAGGCCGATGCCGCCGAGATAGCCGGTGCGCGCGGCGTCGACCGCTTCGATCGCCGCGACAGCGGGATCAAAGAAGGTGCGGATGACGAAATAGCCGGCTACCGCCACCGCCAGCGTGGCGAAGGTGCGCATCCGGCCACGGGTTTTCGAGCGGACGAAGATGGCGAGCGCCACCGTTCCGATCAGGGCGACGAGCGTCAGGCCGATGCCGATGCCGCCTGCCTCCCACGCCCCGGCGACCGGGGGCATCGAGGTCAAGACGGCGGCGACACCGCCAAGGGCGGCAAAGCCCATGATACCGACGTTGAACAGGCCGGCGTAGCCCCACTGCATGTTGACGCCCAGCGACATGATCGCGGAGATCAGGCACAGGTTCAGGATCGTCAGGCTGAGGGTCCAGCTCTGCATGGCGCCGACGAGTATCAGCAGGCCTGCCATGCCGGCGTAAAGGATGATGATGCGCTGGGTGTTGCTCATAGCACGCGCCCCCTGAAGATACCGGTCGGTCGTATCAGCAGCACGAGCACCAGAATGACGAAGGAGATGGCGAATTTATACTCGGTCGACAGCAGCTGGACGAGGCCGTCCGGTGCGAAGCCGAGATATTCCAGCACCCGTTTGTAGGCGTAGGTCAGCGTCACTTCGGAGAAGGCGATGACGAAGCCGCCGGCAATCGCCCCGAGCGGCTGGCCGATGCCGCCGACGATGGCGGCAGCAAAGATCGGCAGCAGCAGCTGGAAATAGGTGAACGGACGGAAGCTCTTGTCGAGGCCGTAGAGCACGCCGGCGATGGTGGCGAGCGAGGCGGCGATGATCCAGGTTACCATCACGACGCGGTCGGGGTTGATGCCCGACAGCAGCGCCAGGTCCTCATTGTCCGAATAGGCGCGCATCGCCTTGCCGGTCTTGGAATATTGCAGGAACCAGAACAGCGCCGCGACCACGACGATGGCGACGACGAGGGTGATGGCCACCGGCAGGCGCACCGCCAGGCCTTCGGCCAGCCCGGTCAGCTCACGGAACTCGCGCACCGTGATCAGGAAGCGTTCGCCGTCGGCGAAACGTTGTTCGTTAGGGCCGATGATCAGGCGCACGATGCCGTTGAGCACGAACATCACGCCGACCGAGGCCATGACGAAGACGATGCCGTCGGAGCGTTGCTTGCGATAGAATCGGAAGACGAAGCGATCGATCAACAGCGCCATCGCGACAGCGCCGAGAATGCCGATCGGCAGTGCCAGCAGCGCGGTGGGCAGCGGGCCGAACGAGACCCCCATGCCCGTCAGCCACCAGGTGACGAGAATGGTGATCATCGTGCCGAAAGCCATCAGGTCGCCATGCGCGAAATTGGAGAAGCGCAGAATGCCATAGATCAGCGTGACGCCGAGTGCGCCGAGCGCCAGCTGGGCGCCATAGGCAAGACCCGGCAGGAACACGAAATTGGCAAAGACGACGAGGGCGTTGAGGAAACCGTCCATGATCCTCAGCCTCCCAGGAATGTTGCACGGACTTCCGGATTGGCGAGCAGCGCCTCTCCGGTATCCGTAAAGCGGTTGGAGCCCTGCACCAGCACATAGCCGCGATCGGCGATGTTGAGGGCCTGGCGGGCATTCTGTTCGACCATCAGGATGGCGATGCCGGTGGAGGCAACCTCGATGATGCGGTCGAACAGCTCGTCCATGACGATCGGCGACACGCCGGCAGTCGGCTCGTCGAGCATCAGCAGCGACGGTCTGGTCATCAGCGCGCGGCCGACGGCGACCTGCTGGCGCTGGCCGCCGGACAATTCGCCGGCCGCCTGCCTGCGCTTCTGCTTCAGGATCGGGAACAGGTCGAAGACCTGCGCCATGGTGTCGGAAAAGTCGTCGGTGCGGATGAAAGCCCCCATTTCGAGGTTTTCCTGCACCGTCATCGAGACGAAGACGTTGGAGTTTTGCGGCACGAAGCCCATGCCGGCCTTGACGCGGTCCTGCGGGGACAGGTTGGTGATGTCCCTGTCGCCCAGCGTCACGCGACCTTCGCGCAGCGGCAACATGCCGAAGAGCGCCTTCATCGCGGTGGATTTGCCGGCACCGTTGGGGCCGACGATGACGGCGATCTCGCCCTTGTCGACGGAAATGGTGCAGCCGTTGAGGATGTCTGCGCCGCCATAGCCGGCGCGCATCGTTTCACCCGTGAGGAAGCTCATGCCGCGCCTCCCTTTGTCTTGCGGACCGGCTTGTTCTTGAGGCCGCGTCCCAGATAGGCCTCGATGACCTGTTCGTTGGCCCGGACCTCGTCGGCGGTCCCCTTGGCCAGCACCTTGCCTTCGGCCATGACGATGACCGGGTCGCACAGGCGGCCGATGAAATCCATGTCGTGCTCGATCATGCAGAAGGTGTAGCCGCGCTCGCGGTTGAGCCGCAGGATGGCGTCGCCGAGCGTGTTGAGCAGCGTGCGGTTGACGCCCGCCCCGACCTCGTCGAGGAACACGATCTTGGCGTCGACCATCATGGTGCGGCCGAGTTCGAGCAGCTTCTTCTGGCCACCGGAAAGGCGGCCGGCCAGCTCGTCGGCGACGTGGGAGATTTCGAGAAACTCGATCACCTGGTCGGCCTTGGCGCGGACTTCTTCCTCGCGGGCGCGCACTTTTGACGGGCGCAGCCAGACATCGACCAGCTGTTCGCCGGGTTGGTTGTCGGGCACCATCATCAGGTTTTCGCGCACCGTCAGCGTCGAGAACTCATGTGCGATCTGGAATGTGCGCAGCAGGCCCTTGTGGAAGAGCTGGTGCGGCGACAGGCCGGTGATTTCCTCATCGCCAAGCCATACCTTGCCGGCAGTCGGCTTGTAGTGGCCAGCAATGACGTTGAAAAGTGTTGTTTTACCCGCACCATTTGGACCGATGAGGCCGGTGATCGACCCCTTGGCGATTTCGATACTCGCCCCGTCGACGGCCTTGAGGCCTCCAAAATGCATGTGCAGATCATCTACCCGGATCATCCGCTTCCCCTTGAGCCTTTTCCGGCTCGTTGTTGTGTTGTGCGATGAAGCAGGATTTTTGCTGGGAAACGAAGCGAAAAGCACGGAATCGGGTGTCGATTCACCGCTTTTCTGTCGTTTTCGGCCGAAAACCTGCTTCCTTACGTGAGAACAGCCGCAAATTCTGTGTTGCCGGAGGCGTGTCGTCCATCCTTCCAAGGGATGGAGGCCGAGCAGGGCAGCAGATCGCCTCCCTCCGAATTGAGAAGAGCCCGGCTCTTTTCAGAGCCGGGCCACTTCACGTCACAGATGCCTAGCGGAACTGGATCGTTTTGAACTTGCCACCTTCGATGATGTATTCACGGTAGGTGCCGGCAGCTTCGCCGGGGCCGATCAGTTCGACATTGGTTGCGCCGACATAGTCGATATCGCCGCCGTCCTTGAGGATCTGCAGGCCCTTGGCGAGGTCACCCGCCAGGATCTGCTCGCCTGGGCCGTTGGCCACGTCGAGCATGGCGTCGCGGATGGCGGTGCGGTCGGCCGAGCCGGCCTTCTGCATTGCCAGCGCGATCAGTGCTGCTGCGTCGTAGCTTTCGCCGGTGTAGGAGCTGGACGGATCGAGGCCGGCTGCGGTTGCAGCTGCCGCGAACTTGACCGAGCCTTCGCCCTCTGCGCCTGGAATGACGCCGAAGGTGCCTTCAACGCCGTCGCCCATGGCGTCGATCAGGCTCTGGCCGTACATGCCGTCGCCCAGCACGAAGGTTTCGAACGCGCCGGTGTCGACCGAAGCGCGGATGATGCCGACGCCGCCCTGGTCGACGTAGCCGAGAACGACGAGCACGTCGCCGCCGGCTGCTGCCAGTGCGCCGACTTCGGCGGAATAGTCGCCCTTGCCGTCATCGTGCGGGGCAGCGATCGTCACCTTGCCGCCTGAAGCTTCGTACGCCGCGACGAAGGAGTCGGAGAACGCCTTGCCGTAGTCGTTGTTGGTGTAGCTGACCGCAACCGACTTGATGCCCTTGCTCTCGAGGACGTCGCTGATGACCTTGCCCTGACGGGCGTCGGACGGCGAGGTGCGGAAGAAGTAGCCGTTGTCGGCGATGTCGCTCAGCGCCGGCGAGGTTGCCGATGGCGAGATCATGACGACGCCGTTCGGCACGGCGACGTTGTTGACGATGCCGATGGTGACGCCCGAGCAGTCTGCGCCGATGATGGCGGCGACGTTGTCGGTGGTGACGAGGCGCTCGGCGGCTGCGGTTGCAGCGGCGTTGTCGATGCAGGTCGAGTCAGCGCGCACCGGCACCAGCGTGCTGCCGCCAAGCAGCAGGCCGCTGGCGTTGACTTCCTTCATCGCCAGCTCGGCACTGGCAGCCATTCCCGGCGTGATGCTTTCGAGCGGGCCCGTGAAGCCGAGAATGATGCCGACATTGATGTCTTCGGCCTGCGCTGCAGCTGAAGCGACGAAGAAAGCTGCGCCTGCAACCGATGCGGCGAGCAGCTTACGGGTTCTGGATGACATACGAAAAACCTCCACTGTAGAAATGTCCCTGAATTATTCGCGTCCGGCTCCTGAATGGGCCGGATTGGCCGAGATACTGTTACTCCGGTGTGATTTTGTAAAGCCGGGTCCGCTCAAATACCGGTAACAAAAAAGGAAATGACCCGCAGCGCAGAGTTGTTGCGCTCAGCTAACGCGATGTTCATGACTTTAGGACATCTGTGCAAGATAGTGGGATGTGGGGTGGGAGGCGTTACTTGCGTAACCGGAGTGAACAGACCAGCATGTCCGCCAGCAGCCGACTTCGTGTCGCGGCGTGGACCCTTTTGGGAACATTGGGCTGCGTCTGCGTTGCGGTCGGCTACAACTGGTTTGCCTTCCGTTCATTTGGCGCTGACGCGCTGCGCCAGAGTATTATCAGCGCCACCGTGCTGCCGATCGTGCTTGGCGTGCCGGTGTTTTCGTACCTGAACTTCAAATTGCGCGAACTGGCGATCGCCAATCGCCGGCTGAGCGACCTGGCGTCGCGCGATTCCCTGACGGACTGCCTCAGCCGCAGTGCGTTCTCCGCGCTGATGGAGACCCGGCTGGCGGCAGCCAGGCGACAGGGCGAGAGGCAGGGCGGTGGGCTGCTTGTCGTCGACGTCGACCATTTCAAGGTCATCAACGACCGCTTCGGCCACGACAGGGGCGACGAGGCGCTGCGCCTGATCGCCCAGGCCATGCGTTCGGTGTTGCGGGGCGACGATGCCATCGGCCGCCTCGGCGGCGAGGAATTCGGCATTCACCTGCCCGGCGTCAGTGGCGCGACGATGGCGTTCATTGCGGAGCGGGTGCGTGCGGCCGTGGCAGGGGTGAAGTTCGAGCCGGACGGTGCGCGCTACGACGTGTCGGTCAGCATCGGCTGCGCCGTCCATGACGGCAGGTCAGACTTCCCGCAGCTGTTCCGGCTCGCCGACCAGAACCTTTTCAAGGCCAAGCGCGGCGGGCGCAACCGCGTCCGTCTCGACAGCACGCCATCGCTTGCGCCATCGCTCAGCGACCTGGCGCAAGCCGGGTAAAGCCTAGCGCGTGGGAACTGGGTGCTCACCACGATAGTCGTAGAAGCCGCGCCCGGTC
>JBEBXE010000175.1:0-6718 GCA_040391705.1 Aerobium aerolatum | reverse complement strand
GTCTGGACGAAGAACTCGATCTCGCGGATGCCGCCACGGCCGAGCTTGACGTTGTGGCCTTTCACCGCCACCTCGCCATGGCCCCTGTGGGCGTGGATCTGGCGCTTGATCGAATGCACGTCGGCAATCGCGGCAAAATCCATGTATTTGCGCCAGACATACGGCGTCAGCTCACGCAGGAACGCCGCCCCGGCCTTGAGGTCGCCGGCAATCGGCCGCGCCTTGATCATCGCGGCGCGCTCCCAGTTCTGGCCGCGGCTTTCATAATAGATCAGCGCCGCCATCACCGGGATCGCCAGCGGCGTCGAGCCGGGATCGGGACGCAGCCGCAGATCGGTGCGGAAGACGTAGCCATGCTCGGTGCGGTCCTGCAGGATGCGCACCAGCCGCCGCGTCAGCCGGGCAAACAGGTCGCTGGCATCGAACGGATCCTTGATCGCCGGCGCTTCCGGGTCGAAGAACACGATCAGGTCGATATCCGAGGAAAAGTTCAGTTCGCGCGCGCCGAGCTTGCCCATGCCCAGCACGATCCAGCCCGAGCGCTCGCCCGGCTTTGCCGGGTCGGGCAAGGCCAGCTTGCCGGCGCGGTGGGCATCGAGCAGCAGGAAGTCGATAGCAGCGCGCACGCAGGCATCGGCGAGATCACTCAACCGTGCGACCGTGATCTGTGCGCCTGCAAGCCCCGCCAGATCGGCCAGCGCGATCAGAAAATGCGCCTCGCCCTTCTTCTCGCGCAGCGCGCGCATCAGCGTGGCTTCCGTCTGGCCCTCCTGGGTGCCGGCAGCGACGATGTCGGGCAGCAACTGCGCCAACCGCTCGCTCAGCGGCGTGTCGAACAGTGCGTCGAGCACGTGCGGCCAGCGCCGGGCGCAATCGCGCAGGAACGGCGACAGGTCGAAGGCCGCGCCCAGAAACGACGCCAGCGGCGAGCGACCGGCCAGCAGCGCCTGCAACCGTGGCAGCTGCTTTTCACCGGCCAATTCAGCCAAATCGTGCAACGCCTCGCGCGCGCTGTCCGCGTCGAGCGGCTGCAGCACGGCTGCCGCTGCGCCGAACCAGTTTTCGCCTGCGTCAGCCTTGCTCATCTTTGCGCGACTCCTCCGGGAAAATCATCTGAACCGACAATCCGGGGTTTCGGCCTGACAATTCAAGTCGTCCGCGATGAAATTCCATCACGGCTTTGGCGAGGCTGAGACCAAGCCCCGAGCCCGGCTGCGTCCGGCTTTGCTCCAGCCGCACGAAGCGCTCGGTGACGCGGTCCTTGTCTTCATCCGGCACGCCGGGGCCGTTGTCGGCCACTTCAAGCACGAAGCCGGACGGCACCCCCGGTGTCAGCGAGACGACAACCTTGGGCGCGTCGCCATGACCGGCGGTATATTTGATCGCGTTGTCGACGATGTTCGACAGCGCCTGCGCCACCAGTTCGCGGTTGGCCGACACCAGCGCTTCGCCATCGACGACGGCTTCCAGCACCACGCCCTGCTCTTCGGCCACCGGCTCATAAAGCTCGACCACCCCGGCGACGATGGCGGCGAGGTCGACGCGACTGGTCTGCTCGGCCGAATACCCCGCCTCCAGCCGCGAGATCATCAGGATGGCATTGAAGGTGCGTATCAGCTGGTCCGATTCGGAGATCGCGGCTTCCAGCGCCGTGCGATAGACGGCCGGATCGTCGGCGGACGCCAGTGCAGCCTCGGCGCGATTGCGCAGCCGCGTCAGCGGCGTCTTCAGATCGTGGGCGATGTTGTCGGACACCTGCTTGAGGCCGTCATTGAGGCGGGCAATCCGCGCCAGCATGACGTTGAGATTTTCCGACAGCCGGTCGAATTCATCGCCCGCGCCGGTCACCGGCAAGCGTCCGGTCAGGTCGCCGCCCATGATGCGCTGGCTCGCCTCCGAGACGGAATCGATGCGCTTCAAGGCGTGCCTGCCGACGAAGAACCAGATCAGCAGCGCGCCGACGCCCATCATGCCAAACGCCAGGATCAGCGAACGATTGACGATGTCGCGCACGATCTCCGGCTCGCCAAGGTCGCGCCCGACCAGCAGGATCATCTGGTTGGGCAGGCGCAGCACCAGCGCGACCGCCTTGTGCGACGGTCGGTTGGCCGCCTCGTCCTCGCTGGCTGTGTCGCCGTAGCGGCGATACGAAAATGGCCGCTCCGTCCAGCCATCCACCTCCAGAACGCCGGGCTCCAGCCCTTCGACGTTGCCCGCGAGAATGCGGCCGGAGGGTTCGGCGATGAGGTAGAGATTGGCGCCGGGCTGGCGCGAACGCGTGCCGACGAAACGCACCAGCGACGGCAGCCCGCCGCGCTGATAGGCGCGCGCCAACGCCTGGGCCTCGACTGCAACCGTTTCCTGCGTCTGCGTCGTCAGCATCCGCACCGACAGCGACGACATGTAAAACACCAGCACCGTGGCACAGAGCGCAAACAGAATCAGGAACAGCGCCGAAAGCCGCGCCGCCGTCGTCTTCATGATCGCAGGGACGCGCAGACGCATCAGCCGGCTTTCAACATGTAGCCAGCGCCCCTTATGGTGTGCAGCACCGGCGTGTCGAACTCCTTCTCGATCTTGGAGCGCAGCCGCGACACATGCACGTCGATGACGTTGGTCTGCGGGTCGAAATGATAGTCCCAGACGTTTTCGAGCAGCATCGTGCGCGTCACCACCTGCCCGGCATGGCGCATCAGATATTCGAGCAGCCGGAATTCGCGCGGTTGCAGCACGATCTCCTTGCCGGCGCGCTTGACCGTATGGGACAGGCGGTCAAGCTCGAGATCGCCGGTGCGGTACACCGTCTCGATGTCCTTCGCCCCGGAGCGGCGGCTGAGCACCTCGACGCGGGCCAGCAGTTCCGAGAACGCATAGGGCTTGGTGAGATAGTCGTCGCCGCCGGCGCGCAGTCCGGTGACGCGGTCATCGACCTCGCCCAGCGCCGACAGGATCAGCACCGGCGTGTCGATGCCGCGCGCGCGCAATCCGGCGATCACCGACAGGCCCTCGCGCTTTGGCAACATGCGGTCGACGACGAGCACGTCGTACTCGCCGCTGCTCGCCAGCATGAACCCGGTTTCGCCGTCGCCGGCGACATGGGCATTGTGGCCCGCCTCGCCGAGGGCTTTTTCCAGATAGTCGGCCGCTTCGCGGTCGTCTTCGATGACAAGAATCTTCATGGCTCAACTATAAGCGAAAATGGAAAAAGGCGACGGCCTTATCAGCCGCCGCCCCCAGACAAGAAACAGCCGAAGTTTAGCCGCGTGCGATCGGCAACGCGACGAAGTGGTTGGCGTCGTTGCGGGTGATCTGCACCAGAACCGCGTTGCGTCCGGCACCGGCCGCGTCAGCCACCGCCTTTTCGACTTCATCCGCGCTCGTCACGTTGGTCGAGTTGACCGCGACGATCACGTCGCCAGCCTGAATGCCACGTTCGGCAGCAGCGCTGTCGGCCTCGACATCCGTCACCACCAGCCCGTTGCCGTCGTCGGCACGGGTGACGGTAAGCCCGAAACCGGCAAGCGACGTGTCGCTCTGCGACGGTGTCGGCACCTGCTGGTCAGCCTTGGCCGTGTCGCCCGGCAGCTTGCCCAGCTCAACCTTGACCTGCTGCTCCGCACCGCCACGCCACAAGGTGACATCGACCTTGGTGTTCGGCGCGTAGTTGGCGATGATGCGCGACAGTTCGCGCGGCGACGCCACTTCGCGGTCATTGACCGCCGTGATGATATCGCCCGCCTTGATCCCGGCGTCACGTCCCGGACCATCCGCCTGCGCATCCGTCACCAGCGCGCCCTTGGTGCCCTCAAGCCCCAGCGACTCACCGATTTCGGCTGTCACCGGCTGAATCTGCACCCCGAGCCAGCCGCGCAGCACCGCGCCGCTTTCCATCAGATTGGCGACCACTTCCTTGGCCGTGGACGACGGAATGGCAAAGGCAATGCCGACATTGCCGCCCGAAGGCGAGAAGATCGCGGTGTTGATACCGACGACTTCGCCGCTCTGGTTGAACGCCGGGCCGCCCGAATTACCACGGTTCACCGCGGCATCGATCTGGAGGAAATCGTCATAGGGGCCTGCGCCGATGTCACGGCCGCGTGCCGACACGATACCGGCTGTCACTGTGCCGCCGAGACCGAACGGGTTGCCGACCGCCACGACCCAGTCGCCGACGCGCACTTTCGCGTCATCTGCGAACGCGACATAGGTGAAGTCGCGCTTGTCATCGACCTTCAGCACGGCAAGATCGGTGCGTGGATCGGTGCCGACCAGCTTGGCGTCCAGCTCGGCGCCGTCATCCATGACGACGGTGAAGCTCGCGCCACCCTCGACGACATGGTTGTTGGTCACCAGATAACCGTCCTTGGAAATGAAGAAGCCCGAGCCCTGCGAGACCGGACGCATCCGCTCGCTGCGCTGCTGGCGGTCGTGGCCGCGTGGGCCGCGATCGCCGCGGAAATCACGGTCGCCACGATCGCCGCGGAATTCGCGGAAGAAACGGCTCATCGGATGATCGCGCGGCAGGTCTTCAAGACCCGGCATGCCGAACTGTCCACGGTCTGCGGTGGCCTCGATGCGGGCCTGGACGCGAACGCTGACAACAGCGGGCGATACTTTTTCGACCACGTCGGCAAAGCCGCCCGCCTGCACGCCTTCCACCTTCACGGGATCGGCGAAGACAGGGGCCGTTCCGGAGGTGATTGCGCCAAAGCCGATCGCGCCAGCAATCGCAAGCGATGCGGCAGCGGCAAGAAGACGGTTCTTGCGCGCCTTGGACGAGGATTTGGCCGGTGAGTTGAATTCAGTTTGCATCTCTGGAGCCCTTCGTGAAACCATTGTGGATGCGTGTCATCGCACCCTTGGCTACCAGAGATAGTGCGCTCCACCTTACGGCGTTCTTTCCGGCGGATGAAACTTTGGTAATCTTCGCAATATCCGACCGGAAATCCGGCGTATCAGTCGGAATCCCTGAGGATTTCATTGAGCCGGCGCTCTTCCTCATCCGAAAGAGCGGCAGGCGCAGGCCGCGCGCGCCGTCGTGACTGCAGCACGATGAAGCCGCCGCCGATCAGCAGCAGCACAGCCGGTGTCGCCCACAGGAAGGCGTTGCGCATATTGAAGCGCGGTTGCAGCAGCACGAATTCGCCATAGCGCGACACGACATAGTCGATCACCTGTTCATCGGTTTCGCCGGCCACCAGCCGCTCGCGCACCAGCACGCGCAGATCGCGCGCCAGTTCGGCATCCGAATCGTCGATCGACTGATTCTGGCACACCATGCAGCGCAGGCCGGAGGACAGCTGGCGCGCCCGCGCCTCGAGCCGGGGATCGTCGAGAATTTCCGACGGCTGCACGGCCAAAGCCGGCATCGCCAACGACAGCAACAGGATCGACAGGAGGGCGAAGCGTTTCACTCGGCTGGTGTCCCTACTGGCGTCAGAACCTTGGGCTTGGACTTCGCCTTGCGCGCGGCCGGCGCACCGACGCGCAACCGCCGGTCGAGCAGCGACACCGTGCCGCCGATCATCATCACCAGCCCACCGAGCCAGATCAGCAGCACCATCGGCTTCCACCACGCCCGCACGACAACGCCGCCGTCCGACGTCTGGTCGCCCAGCGAGATGTAGAGCTGGCTCAGCCAGCGCGTGACGATTCCGGCTTCCGTCGTCGGCATCTGGCGCGCGGTGTAGAACCGCTTTGCCGAAATGACTTCGCCGAGTTCGCGCCCGCGCGCGTCGATGTAGGTGAAGCGCGCTTCTTCCGAGGTGAAGTTCGGTCCCTGCACCGGCACGATATCCTCGAACCGCAGCGTGTAATTGGCAACTGCCATGGTATCGCCCGGCTTCATCACCGCGATCTCTTCGACGTCCAGCGATGTCACCGCGACAATCCCCAGCGTTGTCAGGCCGAGGCCGAGATGCGCCAGCGCCGTGCCGAAGACGGAACGCGGCAAGCCACGAAACCGTCGCCACGCCACCGAAGGCGCAACCGAGCCGATGCCGGCCTTCAGCGCCAGATCGGTCAGCGCGCCCAGCACCAGCCAGGTTGCGACACCGACGCCAAGTGCGGCAAGCGCGCCGATGCCATCGACGAAGAAATAGGCGATCAGCACCGTCAGCAGCGCGCCGCCAAGGGCCGCGTAGAGCCGCTGCGTCACCGCATAGATGTCGCCGCGCTTCCACGCCATCAACGGCCCGAACGGCACCGCAATCAGCAGCGGCAGCGCCAGCGGCACGAAGGTCATGTTGAAGAACGGCGCGCCAACCGAGATCTTGTCGCCGGTGACCGCCTCGACCAGCAGCGGGTACAGCGTTCCGATCAGCACCGTCGCTGTCGCCGTGGTCAGGAACAGATTGTTGAGAACCAGCGCCCCCTCGCGCGAAATCGGCTGGAACAGCCCGCCCTGCGTCAGGCTCGAGGCGCGTGCGGCAAACAGCGCCAGCGACCCACCGATGAAGAACACCAGGATGACGAGGATGAACAGGCCGCGCGTCGGGTCGGTGGCAAACGCATGCACCGAGGTCAGCACGCCGGAGCGCACCAGAAACGTTCCGAGCAGCGACAGCGAGAACGTCAGGATCGCCAGCAGCAACGTCCAGATTTTCAGCGCCGAGCGCTTTTCCATCACGATGGCGGAGTGCAGCAGCGCCGTGCCGGACAGCCACGGCAGGAACGAGGCGTTTTCCACCGGGTCCCAGAACCACCAGCCGCCCCAGCC
>JBEBXE010000174.1:0-6795 GCA_040391705.1 Aerobium aerolatum | reverse complement strand
ACCGCAGCGCCGACCAGCGACGCCAGCGTCGTGGCGAGCGCGTCGGCATTGGTGTGGGTTTCGATCACGACTGACAGCATCCACGCCGAATAGCTGAAACGACGCGTCAACGCCAGCGCGGCGCTTTATGGTAAAAAGTTCTTGCTTTGTTCTCATTTGAGAAATAGGAATAGTTTCATCAACGGCAGCCGAGTCGCTGACCGAAGGAGCGTCGAATGGAACCGATCAGACAGGCCGATGCAGCTGCATTTTCTCCCGGTGGAGCGCCGATGGCGAATGCGCTTGTCGAAGAAAGCGGCCTGCGCGTCGGGTTCGACCGGCGGCGTGGCCGCGCAGCGGGCATCAATCCGTCGGGTCGCTATGAGCCGGTCACCCGCCATGTCTTTGACGATGGCTGGAATTCGCTGGAAGACCTGCCGCCGTTCAAGACACAGGTGCAGGTCGAAAAGCCGCGCACCATCATCACCCGCAACACCTCGCCGGATATCTCGTTCGACCGCTCGATCAATCCCTATCGCGGGTGCGAGCATGGCTGCGTCTATTGCTTCGCCCGACCGACACACGCCTATATGGGGCTGTCTGCGGGGCTGGATTTCGAGGCCAAGCTGTTTGCCAAGCCCGACGCCGCAAGGCTGCTGGAGCGCGAACTCGCCAAGCCCGGCTATGAGCCGAAGACGATTGCCATCGGCACCAACACCGATCCGTATCAACCGGTCGAGCGCGAATGGCGAATCATGCGCGAAGTGCTGGAGGTTCTGGAAGCCCACAACCATCCGGTCGGCATTGTGACGAAGTCGGCGCTGGTGATGCGCGACATCGATATCCTGTCGCGCATGGCGGAGAAAGGGCTGGCCAAGGTCGCCCTGTCGATCACCACACTCGATCGCAAGCTCGCCAGAACGATGGAGCCGCGCGCGGCAACCCCGCCGCGACGTCTGGAAACCATGCGCGCGCTGTCCGACGCCGGCATTCCGGTGTCGGTGATGGTCGCACCGGTCATTCCGGCGCTCAACGACCAGGAGGTCGAACGCATTCTGGAGTCGGCCTATACGGCCGGTGCGCGGGAAGCGGGCTACATCATCCTGCGCCTGCCGCTGGAAGTCGCGCCGGTGTTCAAGGATTGGCTGCTGCGTCAATACCCGGATCGCTACCGGCATGTGATGTCGCTGATCCGCTCGATGCGCGACGGCAAGGATTACGACGCCGAATGGGGCAAGCGCATGAAAGGCGCCGGTCCCTATGCGTGGCAGATCGGACGCCGTTTCGAGATCACCGCCAAAAAGCTCGGGCTCAATGCGCAAAAGCGCCGGCTGCGTTCGGATCTCTTCACCGCCCCCCGCGGCCCAGGCGAGCAACTGCAACTGTTTTAACCGCTTTAGTTGAGCATCGGAATAATCCGAAAACCGGATCCACTTTTCGGTCCGAAGCTCTAGAACTCGGTGCGTGAGACTGCCCGCAAGCACGTCTCAGCACCCCAGAAATCCGTCCGGCCGCCTGTCCCCTTTGAGCCCGACGGTAACTCTCCGCTTTTACCCCAAATGGCGGAGAGGTCTTGCGGAGAATCGGAGCCGGTGCGAGCATCGCCGCACTATGACTCAACCGCGTTCCGATTCTCCCCTTCTCTTCGATCTTCCTCTGCGCCCGGATTTCTCATTAGAGAATGCCGCACGCCGCGAACGGCTGTGGCCGGTCGCCGGCACCGATGAGGCCGGCAGAGGCCCGCTCGCCGGGCCGGTCGTGGCCGCAGCGGTGATCCTCGATCCCGACAACATCCCGTCCGGCCTCGACGATTCCAAGCGCATGGACGCAAAGGCGCGTGCAGACGCGCTGGTGGAAATTCTGGCGCGCGCGCACGCGGTGTCGTTTGCATCGGTCTGTGCCGGCAGCATCGACATCGGCGATATCCGCAAGGCAAGCCTCGAAGCCATGCGCCGCGCCGTTGCGGGCCTCTGCATTCAACCACTGATGGTTCTGGCCGATGGCCGCGACGTGCCGCCGGGCCTTGCCTGTCTTGGCCGCGCGGTGGTCAAGGGTGACCAGCGCTCGCAGTCGATCGCGGCCGCCTCCATCGTCGCCAAGGTGATGCGCGACCGGATGATGGCACGGACGGGGATTTGCCATCCCGACTATGGCTTTGAAGTTCACATGGGCTACGCGACCGTCCGGCACCGCACCGCAATCACGGCACACGGCCCCGCAACGCGGCTGCATCGCCTGTCCTTCGCGCCGTTCCGGAGCTAACCGTTTCGCACCAAACAAACAAAAACGCCGCCCAGTGGGCGGCGTTTTTAATGGATCAGCGTCCGGATTGACGAACGTATCAGTTGAAGTTGGCTTTCACGTCGACGACCGATGCCTTGAACAAAGCGGCGTCCGCCTTCGTATCAACCTTGTCCGAAAGAACGCGGCTGGCGGCCTGCACGGCGATATCCACCGCACGGCTACGCACCTCGTTCACTGCGTCACGCTCGGCCTGCGCAATCTTCTGCTCGGCCAGTTCTGACCGACGAGCCACATACTCTTCGGTCTTGGCCTTTGCGTCGACAACGAGTGCCTTGGCTTCGTTTTGAGCGGCAGCGACGATGTCGCTTGCCTCTTTCTCGGCCTCGGCCCGCTTCTGCTTGTACTCGTTCAGAAGCTGCTGAGCTTCCTCGCGAAGCTTGCGGGCTTCCTCGATGTCATTGCGAATGCGCTCGGCACGATCGTCGAGCGATTTGCCGATCATCTTTGGCACGCCGAAATAGGCGATGATCGCGAGGAAGATGACAAGGCCGATTGTTGCCCAGAATGTAGCATCCATCGCCTTAACCCCTCGCTGCCTTGACGGCGGCTGAGACAGCAGCCTTGTCGGCCTTCGCACCGATCAGTTCCTGGACGATCAGATCGGCGGCTTCTTCGGCCACCTGGCCGACGTCGCGCATTGCAGCATCCTTGATCAAGGCAATGCGGGCTTCGGCTTCGACGAGCCGAGAATCCAGCGATGCCTCAACCTGCTTGCGCTGGGCCTCGGCTTCCGCCTTGGCACCGTCGCGAGCCTGCTGACCGATAACCGTCGCCTTGGCGCGTGCATCTGCGAGTTCCTGCTCGTAGGCAGCAACCGATGCATCCGCCTCTTCCTTGAGACGCGCTGCCTGATCGAGATCCTGACCGATGCGATTGCTACGCACCTCCAGAATGCCCCCGATGCGAGGCAGGACGACCTTTTTCAGGAAAAGGTAGAACAGGCCAAACGTAATCGCCAACCAGACGAGCTGAGAGACATAGGTCGAGCTATCGAAGGGAGGGAACATGGTTTCCTCATGAACGTCGATTTCGAGCTCTGTCTGAAGCTCATTGGAAGGAGTCGATTCCTGCGCGTAAGCAGGTGCCACGAACATGGGCATCCCCTGTCAGAAAGAAGTCGGCTGCGACAGCGCAGCCGACTTGTGCAGCTTCAGATCTTAGACGGCGAAAAGCAGCAGCAGAGCGATCAGCAGCGAGAAGATGCCGAGAGCTTCAGTCACTGCGAAGCCGAAAATCAGGCGGCCGAACTGGCCGTCAGCAGCGGACGGGTTGCGCAGAGCGCCCGAGAGGTAGCTGCCGAAAATGTTGCCGAGGCCGAGTGCCGTGCCAGCCATGCCGAAACAGGCCAGACCTGCGCCAATGTAACGTGCTGCTTCCGCGTCCATGTCAAACTCCTTGTGACTTTCGAGATTTGCGGTTTTCGAGTCGACGGCAAGCCGCCGGTGAAACGAGAATTAGTCGTCAGTGACCCGGATGAACCGCGTCGTTGAGATACATGCAAGCCAGAACGGCGAACACATAGGCCTGAAGGAACGACACCAGGAACTCCAGCCCCGTGATTGCGACCGTCATGATCAGCGGCAGAACCGCACCGGCGATGCCAAAGGCACCCAGCGAGCTCAGCGAGACGATGAAGCCAGCAAACACCTTCAGCGTGATGTGCCCGGCCAGCATGTTCGCAAACAGACGAACCGATAGGCTGATCGGGCGCGACAGAAACGAGATCAACTCGATGACGACGACCATTGGCAGAACCGCCATCGGAACGCCGCTTGGTACGAACAGCTTCAGGAACTTGAAGCCGTGCTTGTAGAAGCCATAGACCAGAACGGTGCCGATGACGAGCAGCGACAGCGCAAAGGTCACAATGATCTGGCTGGTGATGGTGTAGAAATAGGGGAACATGCCCAGCAGGTTGGCCACCAGCACGAACATGAACAGCGAGAACACCAGCGGGAAGAATCGCATTCCGCCGGTGCCTGCAGCGTCGCGCAACATGTTGGCGACGAATTCGTAGGACATCTCCGACACCGACTGAAGCCGGCTCGGCACCAGGCTGTTGCTGGTCGTGGTCAGATAGAGAAAGGCGCTCGCAACCGCTACCGTCGCCACCATGAACAGCGAGGCGTTGGTGAACGACACGTCAAACCCGCCAACTTCGAGCGGAATCAGCTTCGAAATCTGAAACTGGTGAATTGGATCGTTGGCCACTGAAACCCCTCGATGCGTCACAAGCGCTGTTGCGCGATTACTACTTGTCGGACCGGTCGGTGCCCTTCGGCTCCGCCTTAGTCCCTGGCTGGGCTACCACGCCTGCAGAACGCAGAACATTAAGAACGCCAGCCACGAAACCCAAAAGCAGGAAAATGATCAGACCCCAAGGCGACGTACCCGCCACCTTATCGATCAAGAACCCGATACCTACTCCAACTGCTATCGCAGAGATGAACTCGCTTGATAGCTTCATTGCCTGTCCGTAGCCAGATGCTCCCCCGGCTGCGGGGTCATCATCTTGTTTGCGAACAGGTCTCCTAGCCGCGAGTTTCGCCTCCAGATCCTGGGTGCGACGCGTCAAGTCGTCCTGACTTTTTTCAGGTCCAGACGGCATGCACTTCCCGCTTTCAAAGTCGCGCGCAACATAGTTAGGGGCCTCTCCCCAGTCAAGCCGGGGAAAGCGGATGAATCGGGGGAAGAATGCCCCATGATATCAGAGGGTTAAAAACCTGCGACAATGCGCCATCATACGGAAAAGGGAATCGGCTGCCGCGAATCCCCCCGCAGCGCGTTCTAGCTCCAGCCGCCGCCATGGGTGCGGTAGAAGATGTGGAGGCCGATCTTTTTCATCTTCTCCATCGTGCGCGCCCAGTGCGGGCTGACATAGGTCGCGTGATAATGTGTCGCAGAGCCGACTTCCGGAATGAAGATTTTTCCAGCGGTAACGGCCATCGCTACTTCCTCGGCGACCTTGTAGTTCGCCTGGCTGGCGACTCGCGGACGCGTGCCATCGCATGCAAACGAGAACTGGCAGCGATTACGCCAATCGCGATTCTGATAGACGACGCCGCAAATCGTTGAGGGATAAGCAGGGTTGCGGACGCGATTGAGAATCACCTGGCCGACTGCGGCCTGTCCTTTGACATCCTCGCCGCGCGCTTCGAAGTAGATCCCCTCGGCAAGGCACTGCTGCTCCTTGGGCGAGAACACCGCGGCCGGCAGCGGCGTGCTCATCCACGCATGATCGCCTTCGGTGACGGGAGGAATGTAACGTCCGCCGGTTTCGTCCTCACCCTTGAGAAGCGTGGCGAACGGCGACGCGCGGGCATAGTCGGGTTCCATCGGCGCATAGGCGGTGGCCAAAACGTCCGGCGTGTCGTTGGTGACCAGCGACGCCAGGAAAGCCGGGACACCGGGCTCGACCTTGTGTTCGCGCGGGTGGAAGGCCGCGGCGATCTGGATTTCCTTGCCTTTGATCTCTGGAGCCTGAAACGCCATTTCCAGGCCAGTCTCGACCTCGGAGTTCAGAAGCGAGCTGGTGCGTTCGAACACAGACCCGGCATTGAAAGATTTGGGCGGTGCGACGGGCGCGATGTTGACGATGCGGCCGCGCTTTTCGGTGCGCGTGACGCGCGACTCGTCCGGGGTCTCCCCCGCGTCGCTTTTGCCGCGGAACGCCACCATGCCGACGCCGGGCGCGGACACGCCACCGCCGGAAATCGAGCCTGTGACGGTCGAATCAGTGAATGGCATTTCGGCGCTGTGGATCGAGCCTGCAGCGGAGCGCTCGACGAACGCCGACCAGCGCGCAGCACTGCCTTCCAGACCGGAAACCAGACTCGTCATATCCTGATAGGCGGCGGGTGTTGGCGTACCGAGCCATATGCCCAGGCCAACCACAAGCGGCGCGGCAAAGGACCGCAATCCGCCCGTGACTTCCCACCGGCGTGAAACCTGTCGACGCACAAATACTCTCCAGAAACGCTGTACCCACTGTCAAATGATAGTGGTGCATTAACCTTGATGGAGCGTTAACGATGTCGGTGCGGCGACTTTACGACCGGCTCAGGTGCGCTTTTTTGCCCGGCCGGCAAATGGGTTCTCCGACGCGCGCAATACCATGCGGATCGGAACGCCGGGCATCTCGAAGGTCTCGCGCAAGCCATTCACCAGATAGCGAATGTAGGATTGCGGCATCGCATCCGGACGCGAGCACGACAGAACAAACCCTGGCGGGCGCGTCTTCACCTGCGTGATGTACTTGATTTTCAAGCGCCTTCCAGCAACCGCCGGCGGCGGATGGTGGGCGAGAACGCCCTCGATCCAGCGATTGAGCTTGCCGGTGGACACGCGTCGGTTCCAGACGCGGTGCGTCTTTTCGACGGCTTCCATCAGCTTGTCGAGGCCCTTGCCGGTTTCGCCTGAAACCGTCACCGCCTGCAGCCCGCGCACCTGCGGCAACAAGCGCGCGGTCTTTTCGCGCAGCTCGGCCAGAAGTTCCTGCGGGTTCTCGATCAG
>JBEBXE010000173.1:0-6810 GCA_040391705.1 Aerobium aerolatum | reverse complement strand
CGCCATCATGCGGCGTTGCGATCGGGTAGCGGATCGCCTCGTCCATCGTCTCGGCGAGACCGCCGAACTTGCCGATGTCGAGATAGACCCAGCGCACATTGTCGTTGTCGGCCTTCTTGGAGATCAGCACGACTTCCGACTTGATGACGCCTGCGTTGCCGACCATGCCGCGACCCGGCTCGATGATGGTCTCCGGAAGACGGTTGCCGAAGTGACGCGACAGCGCGGCGAAGATCGCCTCGCCATAGGCCTGCGCCGTTGGCACGTCCTTCAGGTAGCGCGTCGGGAAACCGCCGCCCATATTGACCAGCTTGAGCACGATGCCTTCCTTCTCGAGCGCCGAGAACACGCCCTTGGCATCAGCCAGCGCCTTGTCCCATGCGCCGAGGTCGCACTGCTGCGAGCCGACATGGAACGACACGCCATGCGCGTCGAGGCCAAGGTTGTAGGCGTGGCGCAGCACGTCAACGGCCATCGCTGGCTCGCAACCGAACTTGCGCGACAGCGGCCACTCGGCGCCTTCGCCGTCAGCAAGAACGCGGCAGAACACGCGGCTGCCGGGCGCTGCGCGGGCGACCTTGTCGACTTCCTCGACGCAGTCGACTGCAAACAGGCGAATGCCCAGCTCGAAGGCACGCGCAATGTCGCGCTCCTTCTTGATGGTGTTGCCATAGCTGATGCGATCGGCCGACGCGCCGGCGTCGAGCGCCATCTCGATTTCAGCCACCGAGGCGGTGTCGAAGGACGAGCCGAGCGACGCCAGCAGGCGCAGGACTTCCGGCGCCGGATTGGCCTTCACGGCATAATAGATCTTCGAGGCAGGCATAGCCCGCTCGAACGCGAAAAAGTTGTCGCGCACGACTTCGAGGTCGAGCACGAGGCACGGACCGGTGGGACGTCGGGTGGCGAGGAAATCGAGGATACGCTGCGTTGCCATGGTTCTCTCCGCATCAGTTCACAGGTGCGGGTGGTGACGCGTCTGGCGTCGACCCGCGGGACAAAGAACGTGATGCGCGAACGCAAGGCTCAGCAGGTGGAGACACCGAACCTCGAAACGCAGATCACGTGGCGGTGAGCACCCGTCTTGAGACGAATACTCGCTTTGTCTGCCTTGGCTTGGATGGGAGAACCCCCGGTCCGCACTGCCGGCAATGAAGGTGTGCCTCTTCAGTAACCCCGGTCTATGGACGACCGGCAGAACACCAGAAAGGCCCGCACCGTCGTTGCTTCAAGGTGTCCTCGGATCAGCGGTTGGCCGCCAGACCGACTGGAGGGGTTAGCTCCAGGTACCTTACCGATTTCCCTCACCAAACGAGGTTACGGCGGACACCCACGGGCACGTGCGACTTTGGGCAAACGCGGATATAGGGATAACCCCGGGTACAAGCAATGAAAATTTCGTATCTGATTGAAAAAATTCTCGAACGACCCGAATGTGTCCCAAACACCGCGCTTGGGGCCCGAAAACCATGACAAAACCGGACGAATTCAACGCGTTTCTGGAGCATGCGGCAGGTGATTCGGCCCCCGCCGGCGCAGGCGCGCTCGCCGGACTGACGCTTGCGGTCAAAGACATCTTCGATGTCGCGGGGATTCGCTCCGGTTGGGGCAATCCGCAGCGCCTCGCCGAGTCGGCACCAGCGTCGAAAACCATGCCCGCAGTTCAGGCCCTTATAGACCAGGGTGCGCGATTCGTCGGCAAGACCCAGACCGATGAACTGGCGTTTTCGCTGATGGGGCACAACGCCCACTATCCCCAGCCGATCAACCCACGCGCCCCGGACCGGGTGACGGGCGGGTCGTCGTCGGGGTCAGCGGCAGCCGTGGCCGGTGGACTGGCTGATATCGCCGTCGGCTCCGACACCGGCGGCTCGATTCGCGCCCCGGCCAGCTTCTGCGGGCTGATCGGCCTGCGCACGACCCATGGGGCCATCTCGCTGGACGGCGCGATGAAGCTTGCGCCGTCGTTCGACACCTTCGGCTGGTTCGCCAAGGACGCGGCCACCTATGAAAAGGTCGGCCGGGTGTTTTTCGCGCCGCAAAGCAGCCCGATGAGGCCGCGCCTGATCCGCGTCGCGGAACTGGACGCGCTGCTGCTCGGTCCCGCTGAAGCGGACGCCTATCGCGCCATGGTGGACCGCCTCGCGCGGCTGTTTGGTGACGCGCGCAACACCGCCGCGCTGTCGCAGCCGATCGACGATCTCTACTGGTGTTTTCGCAAGATCCAGGGCTTCGAGGCGTGGGGCAGCCATGGCGCCTGGATTTCCGCCGGGGATCGCCAGCTTGGCCCCGGCGTCAAGGACCGTTTCGAATTTGGCGCGACGATCACGGCTGCGACGGTCGCAGCTGAAACGGTGCGCCGCGACGCCTTTCGCGAGGCGCTGTCGGCGCTGCTCGGCAGCGACGGCCTGCTGGTGATGCCGACGGTGCCGGGGGCCGCACCCTTGCGCAACGAACCGTTCGACACGCTGCAGGCCTACCGCGAACAGGCCCTGCGTCTGCTGTGCGTGTCCGTCCTGTCCGGGTTTCCGCAGATCACCCTGCCGTTGGGGACGGTGGATGGCGCGCCGTTCGGCATCTCGCTGCTCGGGCCGGCTGGCTCCGATATGCAGTTGATCGGCCTCGCGAAAACGGTTCTGGACGCCTCCCCCGCAACTTGATTTGCGCGGAAAAATGAACAAGAGTCGGTAATCGTTTCCTATTAGCGAACGAAGAGGTTTCATGGACACGTTAACGCGTATGCGCGCCTTCATCGACGTCGTGGAGGCGGAAGGATTTTCCGCTGCGGCACGCAAGATCGGTCGCTCCAAAGCCTTGCTGTCCAAATATGTGCGCGAACTGGAAGATGAGCTCGGCGCGCTGCTGCTCAACCGCACGACCCGGCAGTTTTCCCTGACCGAGGCAGGCCACACCTATTTCCGCCGCGCGACGGAGATCGTGCGCGAGATCGACAGCCTCTCCGACACCGTGCGGGCATCGTCCGGCGACGTGAAGGGGCGCATCAAGCTCAGCGCGCCGCGCACCTTCGCCGACGCCCCGATCGGCCAGTCGCTGATCGACTTCGTCAAGGCCTATCCGGACATCGTTCTCGAGATCAATCTCGACGACCGCTTCGTCGATCTGGTCGAGGAAGGCTTCGATCTGGCAATCCGCATCACCCGGCTTGAAGACTCGTCGATGATCGCGCGGCGGCTGGCGCCATTCTCCGTCAATATCTGCGGCGCGCCGGAGCTTCTGGCCAAATATGGCACGCCGGAAAAACCTCAGGACATCGCCAAGATCCCCTGCATCATCGACACCAACGGCCGCTGGCTCTCCAACTGGCCGTTCATGCGCGAGAACGGGGAGATGTTTTCGGTTGCCGTCAGTGGGCCGCTGGAAGCCAACAGCCCGTTGACCGCGCGCGCGGCGGCGATTGCCGGTCTTGGCTTTGCCCCGCTTCCCGACTTCATCGCCGAACCGGCGCTGGCGTCCGGCCAACTGGTGCGCGTACTGGAAGAATGGGTTCCGCGCGGCGGCGGCATTTTCGCCGTCTACCCGCATCGCCGCTATCTGCCGGCAAAGATCCGCGTTTTCGTCGACTTCCTCGTCCAGTGGTTCAAGGAACGCGAAAACACGGCGGCGTAACGCAATCCGCCGCATTTTCTCCAGGTTTGTCGTGATGTGTCGCGGCCTACTGTAGAGGATTCTTCCAACGTGCAGCGATTCGTCAAAAACGCGCTGATTGCGGCTTGGCCAGCGCTGGCCGCCATCAGCGGCAGCATCAACGCGGCCCAGGCCCATCCGCATATCCTCGCCGAAGCCAGCCTCGACGTCGCGGTGAGCCCGGACGGCACGCTCGAAGCGCTGCGCCACGTCTGGCGCTTCGACGATCTGTTCTCCAGCACCGTTCTGCTCGAATTCGACAGCAACAGCGACCTCGTCCTCGGCAACGACGAGCTGGAAGCGGTGGCGTCGGTGATCCACGAATCGCTGGCCGAGTTTGACTATTTCCAGTTCGTCAGCGCCAACGGCAAGGAAGTCGCCATGCGCGCGCCGGACCGCATCGTGGCGCTGTTTGAAGACAGCCAGCTGACGATCCTGTTCGAGTCGAGCCCGGTCGAACCATTCAAGCTCGACGGCACGGCCGAGTTCGGCGTCTACGACCCGACCTTCTACACCGCCATCGACTTCTATGACGACAACAGCCTGACGGTGTCCGACCTGCCGGAAGGCTGCGGCAAGCAGGTGGTGCGCCCTGATCCGGACGAAGCGATCGCGATGAACCAGCAGACGCTGACCGACGCCTTTTTCAACGATCCCGTCGGGGTTGATTATTCGAAGCTGTTTGCCACACGGCTCGAACTGAAGTGTCCAGCCAAAGGATAGATGTCATGAACAAGACTGCGGTCCGCGTCGTCTTTGCCGCCATAGCGGCTGCCATCCTGTTGAGCCATCTGGGGCTTCACGCGCATGCGCAAAGCTCGCTCGGCATCGGCGCGCGCGAAACCACCCTGCCCTCGAGCGGACTGTTTTCCGGGCTGGTCGGCTGGATCAACATCCAGCAGCAATCGTTCTACCGTACGCTGACCGGCGCGTTGCGTGGCATCCGCGATGGTGGCGACGGCATGTGGTTCATGGTCGGCATCTCGTTTGCCTACGGCATTTTCCATGCCGCCGGTCCCGGACACGGCAAGGCGGTGATTTCGTCCTACATGCTGGCCAATGAAGTGACGCTGCGCCGTGGCGTCGGGCTGTCCTTCGTGTCGGCTGCGCTGCAGGCCGTCACCGCCATCGTGCTGATGAGCCTGGTGTTCCTGGTGCTGCGCGGCACCTCGATCTCGATGACCAACGCCACGCGTTTTCTCGAGATCGCCAGCTACGCGCTGGTGACCGGCTTCGGCGCGTGGCTGTTGTGGCGCAAGGCGCTGCCGCCGCTGAAGCGGATGCTCGGCAACGCACCGGCACACAGCCTGTCGTCAGCCCATGTGCATCACGACCATGGTCACCATGACCATTCGCATGACCACCATCACCACGCCCACGGCGAAGTCTGCTCGAGCTGCGGGCACGCCCACGCCCCCGATCCCAAGCTGATTTCAGGCGAGCATTTCGACTGGAAGACCGCCTGGACCGCCATCGTCGCCGTCGGCATGCGCCCGTGCACCGGCGCGCTGGTGGTGCTGTCGTTCGCCTTCCTCAACGGCCTGTTTGCCGCCGGCGTTCTGTCGGTATTTGCGATGGCGCTCGGCACCGCGATCACCGTCTCGGCGCTGGCGCTGCTCGCAGTGACAGCCAAGAACGTTGCGGTCGCCTTCGCCGGCGATGGCCGCATGGGCAATCGCGTCCACACCGCAATCGAGATCGCCGGTGCGGCGTTCGTCTTCCTGCTGGGGCTGGCGTTGCTGACAGCGGCGCTGTCAGCCTGATCCTGCTTGGTGCTTAATCTCGGGCGTCGCGGCGGCTGCGGCCCCGGAGCCAGAACACGCCAAAGAACGCCAGCACGAACAGCCCGGCGACGACGGCGCCGAAGTAGGGCGAAATTTCGCCGGCTGCGACCACCAGGCTCGGCAGGAAATAGGCGCCAAGGCTGAAGCCGATCAGAATGAGTGCTGCGGCAATCGCCGAATTCCGGGTGCTCGTGTCCATTATCTCTTCTTCAATGCAGCAGCGTGCCAACCGGCCTGCCGGTGGTGTGGCCGAATTCGGGTTCGACGGTTACATGGTCGATGCGATGATGCTTCGCAAGACGCAGCTTGATGTCGCATATCACCGCATGCGGGTCGACCTCGTCGTTGAGGCAGGCATGAAGTGTCGCACGCGTGCTGGTTCCGTCCAGCGACCAGATGTGAACATCACGCACTGTTGCGACGCCCTTGACGTTGCTCTCGATGTCGCGGGCGATCCTGTCGCGGTCGACGCCCGCAGGCGCTGCGTCCAGCAGGGCCTGCGCGGAAACGTGGATCAGCGAGAACGCATTCATGAACAGCAGCGTGGCAATCAGCACCGCCAGCAGCGTGTCGACCAGAACCCAGCCACTCAGCACCAGCGTCACAGCGGCGGCCACCAGCGCGGCGGCGATCAACATATCAGCCAGAACATGCAGGCGCGCGCCGGTTCGCGCCATGCCGGCGCG
The DNA here is from genome assembly GCA_040391705.1 of Aerobium aerolatum. Taxonomy (GTDB): domain Bacteria; phylum Pseudomonadota; class Alphaproteobacteria; order Rhizobiales; family Rhizobiaceae; genus Aerobium; species Aerobium aerolatum_A. Next base: position 695 of record JBEBXE010000173.1, on the reverse strand, counting down.
ACCGAAGACCAGAAAGGTGGTGCCGGCTGTGGCGATGAGCACGAGGACCGCACCGGTCACCATCGGCCAACCCGCCACGGGCGTCGGCTGGAGGACGCGCTCACCCGCGCCAACGATCAGCAGGATGCCGATGCCGAGCATCACCAGTCCGCTGGTGTAGCGCAGCAGCGGCTTCACCCGGTTGAAGCGATAGAGCGGCATGGTTGCGGAAGTGCCAAGATGACGGGCGTACCAGTTGAGCCCGAGGGCAACGGCGGTGGCCAGCATATGAGCCGCGCCTGCGACAAGCGCCAGCGAGCCGGCCATCAACCCACTGAGCGCGGCCACGATCATGGCGCAGCCGACAAGACACGCCGCGACCAGAAACCGCGCCGTCTCGTCAGTGCCCTGCCCGCGCGCCCGCGCGTGACGCTGCCTCATGATGCCGTCCCTTAGCTGGCCGGATTGGTTCTTATCTCGACCAGGCTTCTCTTCTGGGTGCCATCCTTATCGAAATTCGCCGGATCAAGCCACTGCTCGAATGCAGCACGACGTTGCGGCCATTCCGTGTCGAGCATCGAAAACCATGCCGTATCGCGGTTGCGGCCTTTGACGATCAGATGCTGGCGGAACACGCCCTCGAACTCGAAGCCAAACCGGGCTGCTGCCCGCCGCGATGGCGAATTCTCCGCATTGCACTTCCACTCGAAGCGCCG
>JBEBXE010000172.1:0-6950 GCA_040391705.1 Aerobium aerolatum | reverse complement strand
GCGCCTGTAAAGTTCTCCGGCAGCCAAGAAAACTGACCTTCTGGAGGAATTTGTCATGCGCAGACTCCTTATCCTGACAGTCATAACGCTCGCCACGCTCGGTGCGGCCTCCGCTCAGGATGCGTCCATGAGCTTTTTCGTGACCAGCGCCGGTTCGGCAAAGGGCGCGGACCTTGGGGGGCTTGCCGGTGCCGACGCGCATTGCGCATCGCTTGCCGAGGCAGCCGGTGTCTCCGGCAAGACCTGGCGCGCCTATCTTTCCACCGACGACACCGACGCGCGGGATCGGATCGGATCCGGGCCATGGCACAATGTGCAGGGCGACAAGATTGCCGACGACGTTGCGTCCTTGCACAGCGACACCAACGGCATCACCAAGCAGACCGCGCTCGATGAGACGGGGGCCGTCATCAACGGTCGCGGCGACACGCCCAACCGCCACGATATCCTCACCGGTTCAAATGCCGATGGCACCCGAACCGACCAGACCTGCGGCAATTGGACGATGAGCGGGGCCGAAGGCGCAGCGATGCTCGGGCATTCCGACCGCCTGGGGCCAGAAACGCTGCCGACCGGCACTTCGTGGAACGCAGCGCATCCCTCGCGGGGCTGCAGTCAGGAAGCCTTGAAGAGCACGGGTGGTGACGGCCTGTTCTACTGTTTTGCGGCGAACTGATAGTGGCATTTGAAACGTTCCTGGGCGCCTGAAAGCGAATGGTGGCTTTTGGAACGCGTCGTCGCGATCATTTGACGTCGGCCGTTGGAACACATCAGCGGCCCAGTCGTTCGATAGCTATCTCCAACCAGGGAGGCAGCAATGTCACCGAACTCGCCACGCGACGGAAAGCCGGAAATCCCGCACCAGTCCCCGACATGGGAAGACGAGACGCGGCCTGCGGGCTCGTTCCCGCCGTTTGAAGACCCTACCTATGCGTCCGGTGCGGCCGGCGAGACGTCGCTCAATCCGGTGCGCGCCGGGCCGACGCAGGAGATCGAGGCGCGCAACGCGGAACAGGCGCGTCTGGCGCCGAAAGACACGGAATATGCCGGTCACCCCGATTTCTCTCAGGACGCCGCGGCGAACAAGCCGCCGCGTGGGATCGGCAACAGCGAGCCGGTCGATGATTTCGAGGAGAAAACCCGACATTCGGAGGGCGTACGCCCCGCCGGTCAATCACCTGACGAGTAGCGCGGGTCTAAAGTTGCTCGGCGCGGAGTTGGGCAGCGCTTTTCGGCGACAGCAGGCCGGGCGCGACGTCGAAGACGGTGATGGCGCCGTACTGGCCCATGGCGTTGAGGCGGTGCACCGCGCGGGCATAGGCCACCAGCACGCTGGCGGTGAATTCCGGGTTGCTGTTGAGCTTGAGGCCGTACTCGATCACCTGGGTGTTTTCAGGTGAGGTGTTGCCGCTGCGGATGACGAAGCCGCCATGCACCATGGCATGGTGGTCGCGCGCCAGTTCGTCGGCGGTGATGAAGGTCACCGTGGTGTCGTACTCGTCGAAATAATGCGGCATGGTGACGATGGCGGTGCGCACCTGCTCGGCGTCGGCACCGTCCTGCAGCACGACGAAGCAGTCGCGGCGGTGCTTTTCGCGCGTCGTCAGCGTCGGGCGCTCGGCGCTGCGGACACGGTCGACGGCTTCCTTGATCGGACGGGTATATTGCACCGCCCCGGCGACGCCCGGCACGCGGCGGACGGCATCCGAATGGCCCTGGCTCAGCCCGTCGCCCCAGAACGTGTAGGTCACGCCATCTGGCAGCAAGGCTTCGCCGACGATGCGGTTGATCGAAAACATCCCCGGATCCCAGCCGGCCGAGACCAGCGCGGTGCGATTGTTGGCTTTCGCCGGTGCGTCGACCGAGGCGAAATATTCCGGAATGCGCGCGTGGGTGTCGAAACTGTCGACGGTGTTGAACGAGGCGGCCAGTTCCGGTCCCTGCCGTGGCAGGTCTTCCTTCGAGCCGCCGCACAGGATCAGCACGTCGATCTGGTCGGTATGGTCGGCCAGCGCCGCCATGGTGTAGACCGGCGTTGCGCCATCGCGCGGCTTGAGCTGGTCCGGCGCGCGGCGGGTGTAGATGCCGACGAGGCGCATATCCGGGTTCTTGGCGACGGACGCTTCGACGCCGCGCCCAAGATTGCCGTGCCCGGCGATAGCGATCCGGATTTGCTCAGCCATGACAACGATTCCCTCATGCAATTCGATTGGGTTCGAGGGATAGCAAATACCACGTGGCGATCAAGAAAATCCTTGGCCGTGCGGCGTGTTGCATCGTTCATGCCGAGGACGTAACAGTGTCCATAGCGCTGCCAGATGGAGGTTCGGCTGTTGGCATTTGGGGCAAGCATGGTGTCGGGTCTTGCGGTGGGGCTGGTGCTTCACGTGGTGACGCCCGGGCTTGTTGGTGGAGACGCACCGGATTTTGCGCGGCTGTTGAGCCCGCAGCCGATCGGGGTGTGGCAGCCGAATGCCGAAGGGCTCGAATTCCGCGCCGATCATGCCAGCGCGATGACCCAGCAGCGCTGGAAGGGCGAGGGCCAACGGCTGTGGCGCAAGGATATGCCGTTTGAAGTGCCGTTTCTGTGGGTTGCGCAGGACGGCAGCTCCATCCGGCGGACGGGCGACGGGCTGTTCCGCCTGACGCTGGCGACGCCGCACCGGGACTGGTTTTTCGAGACCCAGTGCCACGCCGCCGGCTGGCCGATGTTTTATTGCACCGACGGTCGTGAGCGGCAGATGTCGGCGCCTGATCTCTCAACGACGATTTTCGATGACATTGCCTTTCGCCGCGTGATGCCGACACAAAGTGCTGCCAGCGAGGCCGCGCCCGAGGTCGATCCCGAAGAGTGAGCCGGCGTCAGCCCTGTTCGGCGCGCAATGCCGCGCGCAGGGCCGCCGTGTCGACGGTCTCGCCGGTGAAGGCGTGAAACGCGTCGACGCCCTGAAAGAAGAACAGTTCGTAGCCGCTGATCGTGGCGAGGCCGTTGGCGCGCGCGTCGGTGAGGAATTGCGTGTCGACGGGGGTATAGACCGCGTCGAAGGCCCAGCTGCAGCCGGCCATCAGCGGCGCTGGCATGGCGGTGCCGGGAATGCCGTTCATGCCCAATGGGGTGCAGTTGACCAACCCGTCGGTACCGTCGCAGGCGTCCTCTATGGAGGCGGCGACGACGACTTTCATGCCGGGGACAGCCGGGTGCAGGGCTTGCGCCAGCGCCTGTGCGCGGGTGGCGTCCTTGTCGTAGAGGCGGAGTTCGGTAGCGCCCAGATCGGCAAGACCAAAGGCGACGGCCTTGCCGACGCCGCCAGCGCCGGCCATGGCGACGATGCCGGGCTTTGCCTGCGGCAGGTTGGTGCGAAAGGTGGCGACGAAGCCGGTATAGTCGGTGTTGAGGCCGAAGGGTCCGCCCTCGGTGAAGAGTACGGTGTTGCAGGCGCGGATGGCGCGGACGCGCGCGTCGTCGACGTGCAGGCGGCCGAACACCGTTTCCTTGTAGGGATAGGTGATGTTGATGCCGCGAAAATCGCTGTCAGCACAGCGCGCGAACACCGCGTCGAAATCGAGCCCTATATCGGCCGGGATCAACGGTTCGTAGCGCACGTCCAGCCCGCACAATTGCCCCGCCAGCCGGTGCAGCAGCGGAGATTTCGAACGGGAGATGTTGTCGCCGATCAGCCCAAGCCGAACCATGCGGGTTTCCTCGTGCCGCAAAGGACGCCCGTGACGGGCGCGATGCCGGCAAAATACGCCTGCCATCCGATAGTGCAACCGGCATATCCGGTTTTGTCGGATATTTTTGCGTTTGACGGATCAAATCACCATTGCGACGTCAGGCGCCGATCGTGCCGGTGGCGAGCGCGTGCTCGACACCGCCGCTGACGTGGCGCTCCAGCGTCGCCTTGGCGGTGGCGGCGTCGCGCTTCAATGCTGCCTCCAGCAGGATGCGGTGTTCCTGTTCGGCGATGTCGCCACGGAAGGAGAGGGCGATCATCTGGTAGCGCAGATATTTGTCGAAGACGGCGGCGTGGGTGTCCATCAGCACCTGCGAGCCGCAGGCCGAGATCAGCGCCTGATGGAACTCCCAGTCGTAGCGCTTCCACAGTTCCGTTTCGCTGAAGTCGCCCTGGCGCATCTTGTGCTCCAGCGCGGCGAGCTTGTGGTGGGCGGCGACGACGCGGCCCTCCCACTCGACATCGCCGCTGGCGAAGGATTGCTCGAGCGCAAAGCCTTCCAGCAGCAGGCGCAGCGCTGCGATCTCGCGCAGATTGCCGACCGAGACACCGGCGGCCTCGAAGCCGCGCTGGCCCTCGGCGATCACCAGCCCTTCGGAGGTCAACCGGCTGAGGATTTCCCGCAGCGTGCTGATACTGGCGCCGTAGCTGTCTTTGAGGCGGTCGAGCTTGAGCTTCTGGCCCGGCGCGATGCGGCCGAAGATGATGTCGCTGCGAATCCGACGATAGGCGTTTTCTCCAATCGTCTCAGGGGGAGCCGTCATGCTGGCCATTCTGGCGCAGTCTCCGATGGTTCAGGAAATCTCCGGCAAACTTGCCTCAATCCGCAGCGGGTTTCAACCGGCGGCAGCGCGGTGCGGCAGTGCTCCGGTCGTCGCGGTGAACTCGACGCAAGCGCTGATGTGGCGTTCGAGGATCGCCAGCGCGGTCTCGGCATCGCGGGCCAGCGCGCAGTCGAGCAGCGCCTTGTGCTCGTCGGCGGCCGCATTGCCGCGAAAGACGACGGCGAGGATCTGGTAGCGCAGAAACTGGTCGAAGATGATCGCGTGGGTTTCCAGCAGCGCCCTGGAGCCGCAGGCCGAGATCAGCGCGTGGTGGAACTCGCGGTCATATTGCTTCCACTGCATCGTCTGTTCGTGCTCGCCATCGAGCATCTTGGCTTCCAGCCGCGACAGCTTGTGATAGGCGGCAACGATGTGGCCTTCCCATTCGATGTCACCGGCGGCGAAGGATTCGCGCAGCGCATGGCCTTCGAGCAGGTTGCGCATTGCCGCCACCTCGCGGAAATTCTCGATCGAAATGCCGACGACCTCGAAGCCGCGCTGGCCCTCGGCGGCGACGAGCCCTTCCGAAAACAGACGGTACAGCACTTCGCGCAGCGTGCTGACGCTGGTGGCGTAGAGGCCGCGCAGCCGTTCGAGCCGCAGCTTCTCGCCCGGCGCGAGATGCCCGAAAATGATGTCGGAGCGGATGCGCCGATAGGTGTTGTCGCTGGCCGTTCCGGCGATTGCGGCGTCTGCGCTCACCACGATGCTCCCTGATTTGCGTTCATCTTGCATGCCGACTTCCGGTGAACAAGCGTGTCCTCGACTGCCATAGTCGATTTGAAGGGAATGATAAAACAACAAACCTCATATGAAAATGATCTTGCCTATTGAATTTGGTTTTATCGAGTGCAATGAATGTCACACCTGCCGGCGGGAGGCTTGGGCGGGGGAAGCAATGCAATGGGAGGATTCCATGCTTTCTAACTTCACACGCAGGTCCGTGATGGCCGCCGGTGCGCTGCTGTTTGCAGCGTCGCTGACGCCAGCGCTGGCGCAGGACAAGATCAAGCTGCGCTTTTCGGCGGTGTTTTCCGAGCAGGATATCCGCGCCGACATGATGAAGCAGTTCGCCGACGAAATCGGCAGCGACTTCCAGTTCGAGGGCTATTACGGCGGCGTGCTGTTCAAGCAGGGCACCGAACTGGTGGCCTTGCAGCGCGACAATCTCGAGATGGGCAATATCGCGCCGCAGGACATCTCCAATCAGGTTCCGGCCTGGTCGATCCTCACCTCAGCCTATCTGTTCCGCGATGCAGAGCACCTGCGCGTCTTCTTTGCCAGCGCGCTTGGCGACGAGATGAAGAAGATGGCGGAGGACCAGCTCGGCATTCGCGTGCTCGGTCCGACCTTCTTCGGCACGCGCCAGGTCGGTCTCAAGCCCAACAAGAAGATCAACACGCCGGCAGACATGGCGGGCATCAAGCTGCGCATGCCGGGCGGCGATTCCTGGCAGTTCCTTGGTCAGGCGCTCGGCGCAAATCCGACCCCGATGGCGTATGCCGAGGTCTATACCGGCCTTCAGACCGGCGCGATCGACGGTCAGGACAATCCGCTGCCGAACGTGCAGAACATGAAGTTCTACGAAGTGATGTCGCAGATCGTGTTGACGTCGCATCTCGTCGGCTTCGACCTGTTGACGATCTCGTCGAAGACTTGGAACGGCCTGACGCCGGAGCAGCAGGCAAAGGTGCAGGCAGCCGCCGACAAGGCGATTGCGTGGAGCACCGAGCAGCACCTCAAGCAGGAAACCGAACTGGCGGAATCCTTCAAGCAGAAGGGGCTGGAGGTCTATGCACCGGATGTCGACGCGTTCCGCGCCCATGCGCAGAAGCTCTATCTCGACTCCGAACTGGCCAAGAGCTGGCCGGAAGGGCTGATCGACAAGATCAACGCGCTCTGACAATCCTTTCGCATTCCGGTTGTCGCCCGTAGACGGGCGGCGACCCTTCGACAGGGAGGGGTCGATGGGCAATTCGTCCGCACATACTGTATTCGAGTGGCTTCGCGCCCGCGCCGAAAACATCGCCAGCGCCATGCTGGCGGCGATGTTCGCGGCCTTCATCCTGCAGATCGCGTTCCGCTATCTGCTCAATCTGCCGATCGGCTGGACGCATGAAATCAGCGTCGTGCTGTGGATCTGGCTGGTGCTGTTCGGCAGCGCCTTCGTGGTGCGCGAGAACGAGGAAATCCGCTTCGACCTCGTCTATGGCGCGGTCAGCGACAAGCCGCGCCGGATCATGGCCCTTGTCACCGCCGTGGCGCTGATCGTGCTGTTCGGCATCTCGCTGCCGGCGGTGATCGACTACGTCATGTTCATGAAGGTCGAGCGGTCCGCCTACCTGAAGATCCGCTTCGATTATCTCTATTCCATCTATGTCGTCTTCGCCGT
>JBEBXE010000171.1:0-6982 GCA_040391705.1 Aerobium aerolatum | reverse complement strand
TCGTGCCCTTGCGCAGCGAGAGCAGCTCCAGCATCTGGTATTCCTTGCCGGTCAGATGCACCCGCTGTCCGCCAACCTCAACCGTCTTGGCGTCAAGATTGACCACCAGATCGCCGGTGTTGATGACCGACTGTGCGTGGCCCTTCGAACGGCGGACGATGGCGTGAATACGCGCAACCAGCTCATCCTTGTGGAATGGCTTGGTCATGTAATCGTCAGCGCCGAACCCAAGGCCACGTACCTTGTCTTCGATACCGGCCATGCCGGACAGAATGAGGATCGGCGTCTTGACCTTGGAGAGGCGCAACGTGCGCAACACTTCATATCCCGACATGTCCGGCAGGTTTAGATCCAGCAGGATAATATCGTAGTCATAGAGCTTGCCGAGATCGACCCCTTCTTCGCCGAGGTCGGTCGTATAGACATTGAAGCTCTCCGACTTCAGCATCAGTTCGATGCTCTGCGCCGTGGCGCTGTCGTCTTCAATGAGCAGAACGCGCATTTTTGTCCCCTTTTCACGCCGCCAAACCGGGTTTAGCGAGCTTCCGGCACTTGGAGCAGTGATTGCCTGAATCGGAGGCTGCCATGCAATGGTTAACAAAATATGTTTCCCTATTGCAAGCGATATTCGTCCTCTTCAGCTTTCAGCTGCATCCCCTTGAATCCACTACGCAATCACATAACCGCTTTGTTAATGTGTTGCATTAATAAAATCCGCCAAGAGATTCAAAATGAGTCACTTTGCGGATTGCGACCCCGGCTGAGCGTCTTTACCCAGCCTTAAGTCCTCTGCGCTATGATTAACAATGCGCGTAAACGAATGGTTACCAGCGACGCGCCTTATTAGGAATTTGTTTGCAATCTGTGCGAATAATCGTTCGCACGGGTGATTTACGTAAAAAGGTGCCGGTGTATGCGGCGCAGAGTACGCGTTCGGGAGTAGCTAGTGATGAAATCACGTGAGAACCTGGTTCGGCTGAAGCAGTTTCAGGTCAACGAGAAGCGCAAGCAGCTCTTGCAGCTCGATATGATGATCGCCGAGTTCAAACGCATGGCGGACGAACTCGACAACCAGATTGTCTCTGAGGAGAAAAAGGCGGGGATCACGGATACGAGCCATTTCGCTTATCCGACCTTCGCTAAGGCAGCGCGGCTGCGCAGGGACAATCTCCAGAATTCGCAGGCGGACCTGCAACAACAGCGCCAGGCGGCAGAAGACGGGCTTGAAGAAGCCCAGACCGACCTGGAAAAAGCGCAGATGCTGGAATCGCGCGATTTAAAGGGACGCGAAATCGACCCCGGACGATCTGCGATGATCGGCTGATATCTACAAAAAGGGGCCCAACGGCCCCTTTTTTTTGTCACTGGATTCCCGCAGATGCGTCGAAGACGGTGCGCACGGCCATCCGTCACCCGCAACCACCTTCCGCAAAGCATAAGGGCCGCATCGCAATCCGCGATACGGCCCTCACACAATTCTTGATCGTTCCTAGCCCAACTGCCCTACCCCGCCAAAGTCGACGGACGGATACTGGTGCGACTAGTGCCTGTATTGCTGGATGCGTGTGGTACGCAATCCGGCGAGGCCGTATTCGTCGATAGACGCCTGCCAAGACAGGAATTCTTCGACAGTCAATTTATAACGCTGGCAAGCCTCTTCGAGACTCAGCAACCCCCCACGAACGGCCGCGACGACTTCTGCTTTACGCCGAATGACCCACCGCCTCGTATTCGTAGGCGGCAAATCTGCGACAGTAAGCGGACTGCCATCTGGCCCAATGACATATTTTACCCGCGGTCTAACCAGATCGGTCATCGTACTCTCTACAAAAACTCAAGGAACCAATCGACACCACAATAACGCGTCAGCTTTAAAAATTGCCTAAGCGTGTCCTAATGCTTAAGTAACGAGTATGAATCCGGCGTTAGGGTTTGCGGAGCTAATTTAATAAAATGCCAACGATTGGCGGACCGCTGACACGCACTGGTGATGTGCGCGCCCTTGACGTATATTGAAGAGCGCGACATTTAGGCGGCGAGACAGCCAGCCAGACGCCAGCCAGACCAAAAACCGGCCCAACTGGAGCCAAAACACCATGAATAGCCTCGATCTTCCCGGCCGCCCGGAAGAGACCCGCATCGTCGTTGCCATGTCCGGCGGCGTCGATTCCTCCGTCGTTGCCGGCCTGCTCAAACAGGAAGGTTACGATGTTCTGGGCGTGACGCTGCAACTTTACGATCATGGCGCTGCTGTGCACCGCGCCGGCTCGTGCTGCGCCGGCCAGGATATCGACGATGCGCGCCGGGTCGCCGAGACCCTCGGCATTCCGCATTATGTCCTCGATTATGAAGAGCGTTTCCGCAAGGCGGTCATCGATCCGTTCGCCGCGAGCTATGTCGCGGGCGAAACGCCGATTCCGTGCGTATCGTGCAACCAGACGGTGAAATTCGCCGATCTGCTCGAAACCGCGCGTGAACTGGGCGCCGATGCGCTGGCAACCGGCCATTATATCCGCAGCAAGCAGAATGGCGCCCACCGCGCGCTCTACCGCCCGGTCGACGCCGATCGCGACCAGAGCTATTTCCTCTTCGCCACCACCCAGGCGCAGATCGATTTCCTGCGCTTCCCGCTTGGCGGCCTGTCGAAGCCGGCAGTGCGTGACGTGGCAGAAGCCATGGGGCTTTCCGTTGCAAACAAGCAGGACAGCCAGGACATCTGCTTCGTTCCGCAGGGAAAATATTCCGACATCATCGCCAAGCTGCAGCCGACGGCAGCCAATCCGGGCGAAATCGTCCACATTGACGGTCGCGTGCTCGGTCGCCACGAAGGCATCCTGCGCTACACCATCGGCCAGCGCCGCGGCATCGGCATCGCCTCGGGCGAGCCGCTTTATGTCGTGCATCTCGATGCCGAGCGTGCGCGCGTCATTGTCGGGCCGCGCGAGGCGCTGGAAACCCACAAGATCTATCTGCGCGACTTCAACTGGCTTGGCGACGACGCCCTGGCAGCGACGCCTGCCGAGGGCATCGAGCTGTTTGCAAAAGTTCGTTCCACCCGTCCGCCCCGCCCGGCCGTTCTGCACCGCCGCGATGGCATGACATGGGTTGAACTGATCGACGGCGAAAGCGGCATCGCGCCGGGACAAGCCTGCGTGCTCTATTCCAATGACGGCAACGAGGCGCGCGTCTTCGGTGGCGGCTTCATCGAGCGCTCGGAGCGCGATGCGCAAGCCGAGGCGATGCTGTCACGCCTGGCGTCACAGCCGCTCCAGCGCCAGAGCGCCTGAAGAAGCATCCGACGCCAAATGGAAACATTTGGCGTCGCTTCCAATTCAGCAAAATCAAAGAAATAAAACCGGGGGCCGTGCGCGCGCCGCCGCCGCGCTTGCACGCGTCAGTCGTGAATGACTGAGCCGGCGGTCAGAATGCGCAGCACGCCGATGGCTTCCTCACCATCGGTGCGGGGTTCCTGACGCGTTTCGATGCACTGGATGAAATGTTCCAGTTCACGGGTCAGCGGCATGCCCGGCTCGACCGGAACGTAGGACGGTTCGTCGGTGGTGAAGGCCCAATGGCCGCTGTCCTGCCAGACGGCATGACGATACACGGCAAGCTTGCGATCCCATGCCTCGACGTCGTCGAACACAGCCATCGCCTTGGTGCCGACGACGGTCAGCCGGCGTTCGCGATACGGATTGAGCCGCGATGCGAACAGATGGCTGCGCAGTCCGCCGGGAAAGCGCATATGCAGATGCGCGAAATCGCTGAGATGGTCGAGAAGTGCGGCACCCTCGCCGCGAATCTCCGTCGGCGCTGCCCCGGTGATCGCCAGGATCATGGACAGGTCATGCGGCGCCAGATCCCACAGCGCATCGCTTTCGGTATGGAACTTGCCAAGGCCGAGGCGGTGGGAATGGATGTATTTGACCGTTCCCAGCTCGCCCGCGTCGATCAACTCCTTGAGTTTCTCGAACGCCGGGTGGAACCGCAGGACGTGGCCAACCATGAAGATCCGGTTGTGGGCGTGCGCTGCCGCAACCGCCCGCTCCGCGTCGGCAACATTGAGCGCGATCGGCTTTTCGACCAGCACGTCCTTGCCGCTTTCGACAGCGCGAATAGCAGCGTCCGCATGGTATTGCGGCGGCAATGCCATGACGATGGCGTCAATATCCTGACGCTCAAACAGCTTATCGGGCTCAATCGCAAGACACTCTTGTTCGCTGGCAAACCCTTCCGCCCGAGCCGGATTGGCGTCGGAAACGGCGTGGAGGACGCCTAACGATTTGAGCGTGCGGATGTGATTGGAGCCCCAATAGCCGCATCCGAGGACGGCGATACGCGGTTTCATGAACCCTATGACCGGAGAACTTTCAGTGGAGACATAATCTTGCCGCCCCATGAACTCAACCCCGCAAATGCGAAAAGAACACATGGATCGAACATCGTAGCGGCAAACACGCACGAGAAGGCGAGCGCGACCGCGTCAGCGCTGTTTACAGCAGGCCTGCGTGCGCGTCATAGTTTTAATGGGGAATCGGTGCGAATGCACGGAACGCCCTGCGTGGCGCGTCCGGGGGGATGAAAATGCCTGACATTTACACTGACTGTCGGGCCACTAAGGCCCTCAGGCACACGCAGCCGTGGCGATTGCGCCGCTCGTCCTCGCTCGTCACCCTGATCACAGCGGCCAGCCTAGGCGCGGCGCAGGACGCAGCCGCATTGGCGCTCAACAACGACGTCGCCGTCGACACCGACGCGCTGCACGAGATTTTCGACCGCGCCGACACCATGCCCAACGTCGTGTGGGTTCACAATTGCACCGGCACGCTGATCAATTCCCGGACGATCCTGACCGCATCGCATTGCTTCATGAGCAGCGCGGGCCAGTTGGACGTGCGGGACGACAGCGCCTTCGTCAGCTTTTCGCCGGACAAGGACAACGCTGCACCGGAAAACAACATTCGCATCACCGGCGTGCGGGTGCGCGACGGCTATCGCGATGAATCCGGCGGCAACGACGTTGCCCTCGTGTCACTCGACCGCCCGATCACTTCGATCACGCCGGTCCGGCTGGTCAGCGCTGGCGACGCCGTGCCTGGAACCGGCACGCTGGCCTACATCGTCGGCTACGGCGAATACGGCACCGGCCTCGATGGCGGCACCTATTCCGGCGGTGCGGCGTATGACGCGCGCCGTCGCATCGGCCAGACGCTGATCGGCGGCTACGTGCCGTTCACCTACAATCAGGGACGCGACCCCGGCGACTACAACATGCTGGTCGCACAGTTTCGCAACCCGGACTCCCCCGACAGCCCCGACCTGTTCGGCCTCGATGCCCTCGGTTACGCCGTCCCGGCGCTGCAGGCCGGCAACGGCGCTGGCGACAGCGGCGGCCCGCTGTTCATCCTCGGCGAAAACGGCCAGTTGATCCAGATCGGCGTTCTCGGACTGCTGGAGCCCGCCGAGCCCGGCGCGACCATCCGCTACGGCTCGATCAGCGGCTGGGAATATGTCTGGAATTATCTCGACTGGGTCGATGAGCACAACGCCCTGCGCGTCGTCACCGCGCAGTCCGGAGACGGCGTCTGGAGCGATCCCGGGATGTGGAGCGAGGGCACAGCGCCCAACAATGCCGACGGAAACCTCACCACCGGCCTCGGCGCCACCGGGCGCTATTACGACGTCTGGCTGACCGGCCCGTCGCGCCTCGTTGCAGATATGTCGGCCGAAATCGACAGCCTGCAAATTTACAATCCTGACGCCAGCCTGAGCGTTCAGTCACCGACCAACCTTTCGGTGTTGCTCGACACCACACTCGCGGCAGGCACGCTGACCGTTGACGGGCATCTGCTGACCGATCGTGTGCTGCAATTCGGCGGCGTGGTTTCGGGCGCCGGCAGCGTCGGCACGCAGGGCGGCTTCATCAACCAAAGCGGCACCGTCGCGCCCGGCGGCGATGCCGCTCTGGGCGTGCTGGTCATCGACGGTCAGTATGTACAGGGCGCGGGCGGCACGCTCGACGTACGCACCAGCACTGACACAGCCGACAGGCTGTCCGTCAGCGGAACCGCCGATCTCGACGGCAGGCTCAACGTGTCCGGTTTCGGCACCGCACCAGTGTCGGGACGAACGTTTGCTGTGCTCGACGCCGGCCAGATCGTTGGCGATTTTTCGGCCGTCACCTCGTCGCTGGCGGCATTTTCATGGACTGCCTCGCAATTCGACAATGCCGCGTTCGTCAGCGGCACGGTCGACTATCGCAACGTGCTCGCGGCCAATCCTTCACTTGCCCCAGCGCAGCAGGCCCAGATCGCCCGCGCTGCCGACGCCATGAACATCATGGCTGGCACCGTATCGCTCGACGACGCGCTGACGGCAGCCCAAACCACCCGCATCGGTGACTTGCCGGCACCCACGACCGCCGCCTCCGGCCTTGCCGGGCTCAACACCCTTGATGCGGGCCAACTCAGCGACACGCTGCTGGCGCTGGCACACGGCGCACCGGACACGCGTGCAGCGCTGCCATTGCAGACGTCGCGTCTTATGTCTGGCGTCCTCACTGACCGCCTCAGCGCGCTTGAGGGCGACTATGTCGGCCCATCGGGCAAAGGGGCACGCCTCAGCGGTCGCATGGCCGCGTATGGCCAGCAAAAGCCATCCAGCAACGCCTTTGACGCCTTCGGGACGCTGCAAACACCCGCTCCTGCGTTCGGCGCGTTCCTGACCGGGTCGTATCTGACCAGCGCGGACAGCGCGCAGGTCTATGCCCTGACCGGCGGCATCGACACCCGCGTCGATCCCAACCTGACGCTCGGCATGGCGCTGACCTATGCCAGCAATGCCAGCGGAGCCCAGAGCGCGCAGGCCATCGCACCGTCGCTCTATGGACGATTCAATGCCGATCCATTCTTCATCGACGGATATGTCGGCGCTGCCTTTGGCGACAGCCAGATCAGCCGCGCTATCCCCTACGGCAACCGCA
>JBEBXE010000170.1:0-7000 GCA_040391705.1 Aerobium aerolatum | reverse complement strand
ACCGTACCCACTCGAAGGCACGACCAAGGAGACAGGCAATGTTCACGAGACGCGAAGCACTTCTGGGAGTTGCAGGCCTGGCCACGGTCGCAACACTTCCAGCCATGCAGGTTGTGGCGCATGCGCAGGAGATCGCTTCGTTGCCGCGCGAGCGGGTGACGCTGGTCGCACCGCCGCATGTCCACGCACACCAGCAGGTTGCTGTCGGCGGCCCGAAGGTGGTCGAGTTCGTGATGGCCATCGAGGAAAAGCCGGTGGAGATCGATGACGAAGGCACGATCCTGCAAGCGATGACCTTCAACGGTTCGATCCCGGGACCGATGATGGTGGTGCACGAGGGCGACTATGTCGAACTCACGCTGGTCAATCCAGACACCAATGAGATGCCGCACAACATCGACTTTCACGCCGCGACGGGCGCGCTGGGCGGTGCCGCCCTCACGCACGTCAACCCCGGCGAACAGGTCAAGCTGCGGTTCAAGGCGACCCGTAGCGGTACGTTCGTCTATCACTGCGCGCCCGAAGGCATGATCCCTTGGCACGTCGTCACCGGCATGAGCGGCACGATCATGGTCCTGCCGCGCGACGGGCTGAAGAACCACAAGGGCGACCCGGTAAGCTACGACAAGGTCTATTATGTTGGCGAAAACGAGTTCTACATTCCCCGCGACGCCGACGGAAACTTCGTCAATTTCGAGACGCTCGGCGACAGCTATGCCGACAGTATGGTGGCGATGCGTGGGTTGATCCCTACCCATGTCGTGTTCAACGGCCGTGTCGGGGCGCTCACCGGCGACAACGCGATGAAGGCCGAGGTTGGGCAGACGGTGCTGTTCGTCCACTCGCAGGCCAACCGCGACACCCGCCCGCATTTGATCGGCGGACACGGCGATTATGTCTGGGAGGAAGGCAAGTTCGCCAACCCGCCAGCGCGTGATCTGGAAACATGGTTCATTCGTGGTGGATCGGCTGGGGCGGCGCTCTACACGTTCCTCCAGCCGGGGGTCTACGCCTACGTCAACCACAACCTGATCGAGGCGGCCGAACTAGGCGCAACCGCGCACGTGGTGGTGGACGGCGAATGGAACGACGACCTGATGACTCAGGTCGAGGCGCCGGGGCCAATCGCCACGCACTGACTGCCCAACCCAGGACAGTCCGACTTGTCGGCCCGCTTTCAAATCGAAGGCGGGCCATTTTTTCAGGGACCAGCGCGATGAGAGCCCGAATCTTCACTGCCTTGCTTGCCACGACAGTTGCTGCCATGGCGTTTCTAGCTATGCCGCCTGCAGACCCGATCACCGGCGGATCCGGCCGAACTGGCGTTATTGCGCCCATCGAGACGATCATCGTGCAGCCCGGCCGCTTCGCCTACCGTCTTCCGGGTGAGTTCCTGCGTGCTGGTCGCCCGGTCGATGGCCCGGTCGTCGAGCGGCACATCCGCCGTCCCGTCGAGATCATGGCCTATCAGGTCAGCGCCGGCGAGTACGCCGCTTGTGTGGCTGACAGCGTGTGCCTGCAGCCGGACGGACCGCAAGCCGCATCAGGCGACCAGCCCGTCACGGGCATCGGCTACAATGACGCCCTCGCCTATGCGCGCTGGTTGTCGCACAGGACCGGCGACGACTGGCGGTTGCCGACCGACGAGGAATGGTCGTTTGCTGCCGCCGAACGTTTTGGCGACGATGCGGTCGGGCTCGAGGAAGACACTGGCGCGAACCCGGCGGCGCGCTGGCTTGCCGCCTACCGCAATCGCAGTGAGCCGGACAAGGATGGTGCCGTGAAGCCGAGAGGCCATTTCGGCTCCAACAGCAACGGTCTCTACGATCTCTCCGGCAGCGTCTGGGAATGGACGACCACCTGCTATGCGCGCAACCGGGTGGGCCTTGCCGGCCGCCTCGACCACGCGACGGAAAACTGCGGCGTACGGGTGGTGGGCGGCAGGCACCGCAGCTACATGTCGTTCTTTCTGCGCGACGGCAAAAGCGGCGGCTGCGCTGCCGGCATGGCGCCCGACAATCTCGGCCTGCGGCTCGTTCGAGTGCGGAAGCCTGCTCCCGTCGTCGCATTGGTCAGGCGCATGTTGGACCGGCAACCTGCGGGCTGACCATTCTTCAGCTTCAGGCGGGGGCGCGGCTGGGCTGACGTGCTGCAACCCGCGGGCGCGTCAATGCCCCGGCATAGCAGGCGGCAAAGCCGAGAAAGGCGACGACCCAGAACGTCGCCGACACATGCAGCAGCCAGTTCTGCTCCGGCATCAGCGCTGCGGCAAAGCGAAACGGCGTCGCCAGCACGATGGCGCAGAAGACCAGTGTCGTCCCCATCCCGGCATGCAACGGCCGCCCGGTATGGCCAAGCGTGGCGCGCGCCATCACCGCCAGCGTCATCGCGCCCACGGCACCGACACCGAACACATGAATACCAGCGATTGACGGGATCGTCGCAGGGATGAGGATTGCGAGGCCGGACACCACAAGGCCCGCCGGCACGAACAGGTAGGCGACATGCAGAACCAGCAGCAGCGCGTCGGATAGCGTGCGGTCACCTGCCCAGCGCGACAGGCGGGCAAGGTTTGCAAAGCCGGCTGCAATCAGCAGGATACCGGTTTCAGGGCGCTCAGGGAGGAAGGTCCAGAAGCCAAGCGCTATGGCGGAGCCCGCGATGACCGCGCTATCGAAGCCGTTGAAGGGAATTGGCAATCGGCCGGGATTTTCGCGCACCAGCCAGTTGCGCGTGAAGCTTGGGATGATGCGTCCCCCGATGATCATGATGAGCACGATGGCGGCGGCGATGCCCAGCCTGCGGGATATGTCGGTGACGCCGAACAACCGGGCCTCGACATGAAACAGAGCATTGGCGGCAAGCAGCGTGGTGACCGGAACCAGCACCTTGAGATTCTTCCAGTTGCGCCCGGCAACGATCTCGGTGCCGGCAGCAATGGCGACGGCGAGCAGGAAAGCGCAGTCGAGCACCATTGCGGCGATCCAGCCGATGTCGCCCGAGAACCAGACGGCAACCCGTCCGCAGAGCCACAAGAGAACGAGAAACGCCAGTGGTGCGCCCCGCACCGGCAAGCGCCCGGTCCAGTTGGGGATCGAGGTCAGCAGAAAACCGGTAACGATGGCAGGAAGATAGCCAAATACAAGCTCATGCGCATGCCAGTCCACGGCAGAAAACAGGCTGCGGGTTTCGAACGCGCCAGCCAGCATCGGCAGCCAGATCAACACCGCCAGTCCGCCCCAGACAGCGCCCAGCAGGAAGAACGGTCTGAAGCCATAGGAAAGGAGTGCCGGATAAGTGTCCGGCCGCGTGCGCGGTGTTGCCATGTCGATCTTCTATGCGTTTTCGTTTCTGAACACGCCGGGCGGGCGGTCTCGTCTGCCCGGCTGGATCGTTGCTTCCGGTCAGTTGGCCGGAAGCGCGGCGAAGAGTTCTTCAAAATGCACTTTGGCCTTGCCTGGATGCTTGACGGCCTTCGCTTCCTCCAGATTGGTCGGCGCGCCGACGGCGATCAGCATCACCATGCCCATACCGTAGTGCGGCGTGCATTTGACGCCATAGACACCCTCGGCCGTAACCGCATAGACGATCTCTTCGTTGACCTTGCCCTTGAACGGTTGCGCGCCCTCAGGCAGCATTCCCTTGATCGATTCAGCGTCGTGGGACTTGTCGGTAGGAACGAAGCGGATCGTGTCGCCGGGCTGCGCCTGGACGAAATCCGGTTCGAACACCATCGCGCCCTTTGTCCCCTTGTTGAGCATCTGGACCTCGTGCTCGGCTGCAAACGCCGTTCCGGCGAAAGCCATCGTGGCTGCCAGCGTGATCGTTGCAAATATTCTGGTCATGGTCGCGTTCTTTCCTGTAGTAGTCTGTTTCGTTTTGGGCTCACTACAACGCCGGGCCCGCATGCTTCGTTGCGTTTTCACAAACGCAGGAGAGAAGCGCGGCAGGCTTGCAGCGCCGCAGACGCTGTGTGGCATTCCGCGCGGTTTGAGGAGATTGGCTTGAGCAAACTCGACCGTTCGCTGATTGCCGGCCTGCCGGCCTTTGAAGGCATCGCGCCTGAAGCGCTGGACCGGATGCTTTCGAGCGCCCGATCGCTGCGGGTTGAAAAGGACGGCGCCATCTTTGAGCAAGATGCGGACGCGCATTCGTTCTTCATTCTGCTCGACGGCCGGGTGCGGGTGGCAAAGACCACTCCCGACGGCCAGCAGGTTATCGTCCGCTACATCGTGCCGGGCGAGCTGATGGGGATTGCCCACGCGTTGGGCCGCGCGACCTATCCAGCCAGCGCCATCGCCGTCACGGATTGCGTGGTTCTGGCATGGCCAGGCAAGCTGTGGGCCGAGTTTGCCACCGCACAGCCAGGGTTCGGCATGAACACGTACAAAACCGTCGGCAGCCGGCTTCAGGACGTGCAGACGCAGGTTATGGAAATGGCGACCGAACAGGTCGAGCGACGGGTAGCGCATGCGTTGCTGCGGCTGGTGCAACAGACGGGCAAGAAAACCGAGGACGGATTGCTGATCGACTTTCCGATTTCCCGGCAGGACATTGCAGAAATGACGGGAACCACGCTGCATACAGTCAGCCGGCTTCTCTCTGCATGGGAAGAACGGGGACTGGTCAAGAGTGGCCGTCAACAGGTGACCGTGCGCGAGCCCCACAGGCTGCTGCTTCTTGCCGAAGGGCGGTTGGGGAGCACCTAATCCTTCCCCGTCCCGCTGGCTGAAATTGACTGTTGCAGCGCCAGCCTGAAGGTGTCCGCATCGATACCGTGCTCGCGAATGGCGTCGTCCGGGGTGTGAAACGGTGCGATCGGACAGCCGACACACAACAGCCCTTGATCGAGGATCGTCCGGATTGTTGCCGGCCACTGCCGCATGATCTCGTCCATGCTCATATCGTCATGAAATTTTCCGCGCATGGCATCTCTCCGGACTGCAAGGCCCGCAATGATGCGCAGAACAGCGTCCGGTGCTCTTTGCGGTTTCGCAAAGAATTGTGTCTCCACGTCAGCGACGCTCAAATCCGGCCGGAGGCGCCGCCCAGCGCGACAGGTTGCTGTCGGGTGCCGAGGTGGGTATCGCGTCCTCGTTCAGCAATTTGCGGATCACCGCTCAGCGCCCTTGGTCCGCAACTTTGGTGCCACAGCCAGCAGCCGTTATGAGCGGTTTTAACCAGCTTGATTGATCTAACTGCACAGCTCGTCTTCATGACATTAAGACCGATAATGTTGCCTTATCGCTCTTTTTGCATCCGTTGTGCCGACCATCGCTATTGCTCGTTTTTGAGCGCCGGACAGCGTCTGTTTGGCGCTAGATCGATGAGAATTCGCGTTTATTGAGCACACTGGGTTTACCGGCCATTCCCAGGCTCCTGCCAGGAAGTGGCACTCTCTCCTCCAGCAGAGTGCTAAAATTTGCGTCAATCGTGCTGCACCCTAGATCTCGCGCACGGTTCTGACACTGGTTGGGTCGCGTTGTCTCACTATATCTGAACTGCCAGCGCATCGCGCAGCGCGGCCGGCTGCACCGACAGGATGCCATACCCCCGGGACATCCTGGGGAGACGCAGCCCCAGCACAAGCCGCGCGGCGACCGGAGGCGATAGTCCATCGTCTAGATGGCAAGCGTGCTACGCACAAGTTCGGTAGTGCGGATGGTCCCCTCCCCCGCCCTCCTTCAATGAGAGGCGGTAGCGATATGTTTTTCTTCGCTGGATTTTTCGGCTGACAAAGCCCGCAAGACTGCCTCGGGCTCTCTTTCCATGATCCGGAGTAAGGTCCGAGCCGCCCCACTGGGTTGCCGCGTTCCCTGCTCCCATTTCTTGTAGCCGGAAGGACTTGTGCCAAGCACAGTCGCCATCTCGTCCTGGGTGAGATCTAGCTGTTTACGGATTGCCTTCGCATCAACCGTTCCGACATCCACAATGCTTACTCGAACGCCTGGAACATCCTTGCCCTGGGCATGAGCCAGAGCTTCTGACATGGCCTGGATCAGATCCGTGCCGAACTTGGTCATTTCGCTCATGTTCTGCTCCTGTTTGCGGCCTTGATAGCCTTCGCAAAGGCTGCAACCGCCTTGGCTTCTTCCGGCTTCAAATCCGTCTTCTCGTTTTTACCATAAGCCAAAAGGGCGTAAATTGGGGCGGCGTCGCTATACCAGTAGTAAATCACCCGCGCTCCGCTACGTTTGCCCTTACCCTTGGCGCCAAACCGAACCTTTCGAACGCCACTCGTTCCTGGGATCTCATCGCCCACTTGCGGATGCGCGGCGAGAAAATCGATCAGTTCCTTTCGCTCCTCCTCGGAAAAGAGCTCCGCAGCTTGTTTGGTGAAGAGTGGTGTCTCAGCGACGGTCTGCATGTCATTCCTGTAACCCAATGGGGTATATTGTGGGTTGCACGCGCGCATAAGTCAATGACAATTCAGGACCACGGATGACTACATTCGCTCTTTTGTCGCTGCCTTCTGTGTTAGAAATCTGCGCAGCGAGCGGCGGCCAGAAATCCGTATCATGCCAGACCATTCGTTCCCTTGCTCAAGATAGCTAAGGACTCGACGCGCATCCGCCCGGTTATCTCCTCGATGCTCTCCATCGGCTCCGGATCGATAAGAGCTGCTTTGAAGGTTGGCGCCGTGACGCGGGCATGCAGAACAAGTTGCGGCGCCGTGTGGAACGAATTCTGTTGGAAATGACCATGGATACGAAGAGCCGCTTCAACAAAGCGGCCAAGAAGCAATGTTGCATCTGAATTCATCTTGGCCAGGCACGTCACCCCCTTCCCCCGGTCTTGTCCATGCTACGTCGCAACGCATCGCTGATTTCCAGCCGGCGTTCGGTGCGTATCACTTTTCCTGCCGTTTCGAGGTCGATGGCGCCCTCGTTTGTCCCGCTGGCTGAAGCCTTGGCAGCATCCAGCTTCACCCGCAGCAGCGCCATCACCATCGGCCAGACCGAGAACTTTCCAGCTTTGGCCTTGTCGGCCAGGTTGCGCA
>JBEBXE010000169.1:0-7013 GCA_040391705.1 Aerobium aerolatum | reverse complement strand
GTCGCTGCCGCGATCGCCAAGGCAGCCGACTTTGTCGGTGAGTTCGACAAGCCGCGCTATATCAATTTCTCCGCCGACCTGTGCGTTCATTCGCGCTCAAGCATCACCGGCTGCACGCGATGCCTCGACCTGTGCCCGACGGGTGCTATCACGCCCGCTGGCGACCACGTTCTCATCGATGCGGAAATCTGCGCGGGTTGCGGCAGCTGTGCTGCCGTCTGTCCGACGGGTGCGGCGGCTTATGCTGTCCCGGATGCGGAGGCACTGCTTCGACGGCTGCGCACGCTTCTGGTCACCTATCGAGAGGCGGGCGGCATCAGCCCGATCGTGCTGTTCCATGACACGCATCATGGCGAACCGCTGATCGATGCCCTCGCGCGTTTCGGCCCCGGTTTGCCTGCGAATGTGCTGCCGGTAGCCGTGAACGAGCTGACGCAATTGGGGCTCGAAGCCTGGACGGCACCCGTCGCCTGGGGCGCGGTGGCAGTCCGGGCACTGACGGCGGCGCGGCCAAAGCACGACATCGCCGGCCTGACCAGGAACGTTGCCATAGCCAACCTTCTCGGAGGATCGCTTGGGTACGGCTCGGAGGTCTGCGCCCTGATTGAGACCGATGATCCGGACAGGCTCGTATCTGCCCTCGACGAGATGACTCCGGAGGCCAATACGAGGAAGCCCGCAACCTTCCTGCCACTCGGCGGTCCACGCAGCCTGTTGAAAAACTCGGTCATCGAACTCCATGGTGCCGCGCCGACGCCGGTCGACTGCGTGGTGCTGCCGGCCGCTGCGCCGTTCGGTGGGCTCGACGTCAATGTTGAGGCCTGCACGCTGTGTCTTTCGTGTGTGTCGACCTGTCCGACCGGCGCGCTTTCCGACAACGAAGAACGGCCCGCCTTGCACTTTGCCGAGAGCGCCTGCGTCCAATGCGGCCTCTGTGCCGCGACCTGTCCGGAAAACGCGATTACCCTGGTGCCGCAGATCGATTTTCAGGCATGGCAAGCCCCGCGTCGGATCATCAAGCAGGAAGAGCCAGCCCACTGCATCAGCTGTGACAAGCCGTTTGGAACCAAGAGTACGATTGATCGCATTGTCGCCAAGCTCGAAGGCACGCACTGGATGTTTTCCGGTGATAATGCCGCACGGATCAACGTTGTGCGGATGTGCGACACGTGCCGCATCGAAGCCGTCACCAATGAAGGGTTCGATCCCTACGAAGCTTCAAGCCGTCCTGCACCACGAACGACGGCGGACTATCTGCGCGAACGCGACTCATCGGAAAAAAAGCCGATCTGAGTTCACTTGGGCAGGCACGCGGAGAACTTGCCCCGCCAACCATTCAACTCACACTGTTCGAGGCAAATCCTATGACACAGAATATGGAAACCGATGCTTTCAATGTCTCCATGCGCAAGTTCCTCAAGCAGGTCGGCGTAACCTCGCAGCAGGCGATCGAGAAAGCGGTGGAGCAGAACGGGCTGAAAGGGCAGGGACGCCTGGTCATCAAAGCCGTCATCACGGCGGAAGCCGTCGGCCTGCATCATGTCGTGGAAGGCGAGATCGATCTCGGATGACGCGAGAAGCCTGCGTGCCTCTCGCGCCTATTTGAAGAACCGGGTCTGCCCTGCCGGGCTTGCATCGTAGCCGGTCAGCACGCCGGCGCGATCGGCAAAAGACGGTTGCCTCAAGAACCCTAAGAGCGTCTGGAACGATGGCTGGAAGTATGTCCGCTGTCGCATGAGCAGATCGAAGTTTTCCCAGACCAGCGGCACGAAATCCAAGCCTGCGCCGCGCGCCGCAGCGCGGGTAGCAATGCCACAATCGGCCAGCCCTGTGCGCACAGCGGCTGCGAGGTCGGGACCGGTGAGGCAAGGTGGCTCCAACCGGTTGAGATCGCTGTGCTTCGCGCCGGCTGTTTCCAACAGCAGGGTGAGCAGCATATCCGCGCCGGCGCCGCGTTGGCGAACGGCCGTTCGCGCGCCGACTGCAAGTACGTCGGCCAGGCTGTTGAGGCGTTTGGGATTGCCGGGAGGCAGCAACAAGCCTTGCTCACGACGTACGAACCCGACCAGAACCGCATCGTAGAGTTGCGCCATCGCGGCCACCTTGGCGACATTTGGGTCGGCGTCGTTGCTGTGGAAATGAACCGCCGCGGCTGCCACCTCTCCGCGCAGCAAGCGCGCGACGCCACTTTCGGTACCTTCTGTTAGCGAGGCGAGGCCAGAGCCCGACTGGCGCAGGCTCCATTCGAGCAAATCGTCCTGGCTTCCGCCGATGATCGGCGGCGGCTCCGGCGCAATCATCCCCGCCGGGCGCGCCAAGCCGGACATGACCCAGCGGTCCAGCTCATGGCGTGGAAACAGCCACTTGCCGGTTACTTTGCTGCACGGGATGCGCTCTTCGGCGACGAGTTCGTACAGTTTTCGCTCACCAAGGCGAAGATAATCGGCAGCTTCGGATGTCGTTAGAAGATCCATCCTGCATTGTTATGCATATTCATGGTCAAATTCAACAATTTGACTTTAGTGAAATCACCGCGCGAACATGACGCCGTAAACAAGCGAGCGGGCGATGTCTGAATCAGTCAACGCATGGCACCTTATTGCTTCCGGTGATGCGACATTGTTCGCGATTGTCCGGCTTTCGCTGGCCGTAAGTCTGATGGCCGTCACCTTTGCTATGATCGTAGGCCTGCCGCTCGGCGCCGCTCTTGCGCTCACACGTTTTCCTGGTCGCTCTGCCATAGTCGTGCTGCTGAACGGATTTATGGGCTTGCCGCCCGTGGTAGTGGGCTTGACGGTCTATCTGCTGCTGTCGCGATCCGGGCCGCTGGGCGAACTCGGGCTCCTGTTCACACCGACCGCCATGGTCATCGCGCAGGCGCTTCTGGTGCTGCCGATCATTGCCGCGTTGACGCGCCAGACGGTCGAGGATCTGTGGCTCGAATACCGCGAGGAGTTGAGCGCGATGGGGGTCGGGCGAGGCGGCCAGATCGCGACGCTGTTGTGGGACAGCCGCTTCAGTCTCGTAACCGCCTTGCTTGCAGGCTTCGGCAGGGCTGCGGCCGAAGTGGGCACGGTGATGATCGTCGGCGGCAATATCGACGGTTTCACCCGCACGATGACCACAGCCATCGCGCTGGAAACCTCCAAGGGAAACCTGCCGCTCGCACTGGGCGTCGGCTTGATCCTGATTTTCCTGATCCTGCTGATCAACGCCACCGCATGGGCTGTGCGGGTCTGGTCAGAACAACGGGCGGGATAGCCATGCGTGCTGCTGCGAGCGACCTTCCCTTAGCCTTTGATGACGTGTCGCTGACCGTGGGCGCTACGACCATAGTCGAGCGGCTGAACTTGACGATCGGGCCAGGCGCGCCGACGCTCATTCTCGGCCCCAACGGCTCAGGCAAGACCTCTCTGCTGCGGCTTGGCATGGGATTGGTGAGCCCATCGGCTGGGAATGTGACGTGGGGTGGCCGGGCGGATGGCGGGCCAGGACGCCGGGCGATCCTGTTCCAGAAACCGGTGATGTTGCGCCGTTCTGCGGCTGCGAATGTCGCCTACGGGCTTGCTCAGTCGGGCTGTCCAAGAGGCTTGCGCGCCCAGCGCACCGAGGAACTGCTCGCGCGCGTCGGCTTACTCGATCTTGCCTCGCGTCCGGCGCGCCGCTTGTCTGGCGGCGAGCAGCAACGGCTGGCGCTTGCCCGTGCGCTGGCGCGACAGCCGGAAGTTCTTCTGCTTGATGAGCCGACGGCAAGCCTTGACCCCGCAGCAACGCGCTTCGTCGAGGAAATCATCCTCGCGGCCGCCCATTCCGGCACGAAGATCATCATGACAACGCATGATCTCGGCCAGGTGCGCAGGCTTGCACGAGACGTCGTGTTTCTGGTCCGGGGCCGTCTCTTCGAACATGCCGACGCGGGTGACTTCCTGGATCGACCCGCAACCCCACAAGCCGCGGCTTTTGTACGCGGCGATCTCGTCCTTTGACACCGAAATGGAGATTGAGATGCTGACCCGCCGTATGTTCTCTAGCCTTGCGATAGCACTGATGCTGTCCGGTACGCCCGCCTTGGCGCAAGATCAGTCGATCGTCGTCGCATCGACGACGTCCACGCAGGATTCTGGCCTGTTTGATTACATCCTCCCCGTGTTCACGCAGAAGACGGGCATTGACGTCAAGATCGTGGCGCAGGGGACCGGGCAGGCACTCGACACCGCCCGTCGTGGCGACGCCGATGTGGTGTTCGTCCATGCCAAGGCGCAGGAGGAGAAGTTCATCGCAGAAGGCTTCGCAACGGAGCGTTTCGATGTGATGTACAACGACTTCGTCCTGATCGGCCCGGAGAGCGACCCTGCCGGCATCAGCGGCACAAAGGACATCGTGAACGCCTTGACCACGATCAGCGGCAAGGAAGCGCCGTTTGTCTCGCGCGGCGACAAGTCGGGTACTCATTCCGCCGAGCTCGCGCTTTGGAAGGTGGCTGGCATCGATATCGGCACGTCGAAGGGGCCGTGGTACAAGGAGATCGGGCAGGGAATGGGCGCGGCGCTCAACACGGCGTCAGCCATGGATGCCTACGTCCTTTCCGATCGAGGCACTTGGCTGTCCTTCAAGAATCGCGGCGATCTTGACATCGCTGTTGAGGGCGACACGCGTCTGTTCAATCAGTACGGCGTCATGTTGGTGAATCCGGAAAAGCACCCGAGCGTCAAGGCGGACGCCGGCCAGATCTTCATCGACTGGCTGATCTCGCCCGAGGGCCAGAAGCTGATCGGCGCATACGAGATCGGCGGGCAGCAGCTGTTCTTCCCGAACGCGGGGCAGGGACGCTCCTGAGGCCGGTTGCAAAGCCGTCCTCATCTGTCATCATCGGGGCATGACGAGGACGTCGCTTTTCTCCGGCATTGGCATTTTGACCACGCACGAAGCGGCGCTCGTCGCGCTGCTCGACGGTGTCTCGCCCATTGCTCCGTGCTTTGTGCCGCTCGACCAGGCGCTTGGACACGTAGCAGCGCAAATGCCGGCGCTCGTGTCCGCGCAGCCTGTACGTGATGTTGCCGCCACCAACGGCTGGGCGTGTCGAGCGCTGGACCTCGTCGGAGCAACAGCTTATTCGCCGTCGGCGCTGCCGATCATTCCGGCATGGGTGGAGACCGGTGATCCCATGCCGAGTGGCTGTGACTGCGTGCTTGAGGCCGACGTTGTCGATTGCAGCGGGCCGGTGGCCCAGGCTGTCAGCGAGGCTTCGCCTGGACACGGCGTGCGCCGGGCGGGCGAGGATTTGCTGGCGGGCAGCCTCCCGACGGTGGAGGGAAGAACGCTACGGCCCACTGACCTGTTGCTGGCGCGCAAGGTTGGATTGAGCGAGCTTGCCGTGCGAATTCCGCGCGTCCGCATCATCAACGTGGTTGGCGGGAGCACCGAGACGTTTTCGACGCGCCTCATCGCCGAGTGTCTGCACACCGCAGGCGCGACAATTGCAGCAATAGAGACCTGCACACGCGACGTTGCCTTGATCGCCGCAGCGCTGGAAGGCGAAACGTGCGATCTGCTCATTTTGATCGGTGGTACCGGCGAAGGCCGTGCCGACGTCACCAGCCAGGCCCTTGCCCGGCAGGGAGCATTGAGTGTGCACGGCATCGCGCTCAGCCCCGGCAGGACCACGGCGATCGGCCAGTTCGGCAGCATTCCGGTCGTCGCAGTGCCTGGCTCGCCGGATCAGGCATTTGGCGCTTTTCTTGCGGTCGTCCTGCCTGTGGTGGAACGTTTGTCAGGCCGATCTCCGCTGGCCGGCGTCACCTTGCCCCTGTCGCGCAAGATCGCGTCGACAGTCGGACTGTGCGAAATCGTCCTGCTCTGCGAGGAGCAACAGGAGTGGACGCCGTTGGCTGTCGGTGACTTTTCGCTGGATTCCATGCGGCTTGCCGATGCGTGGCTTGCCGTTCGCGGCGCCAGCGAGGGATATGCCGCCGGCACGCCGGTCTCCGCTGTTCCACTGCGCATTGACGTGAGCCGGCCTAGATGACCAATCCTCCGCCTCGAAACTCGCAGGACATCGGCCAGGAGCAGTTCCTGACGATATTGTCGCGTGACGACGCGCTGGAGCGCTTCCAGGCGGCGCTGTTTCCGCGGCCGTTGGCAACGGAGACCCAGCTTCTGGAGGATGCACTGGCCCTGCCACTCGCCGAGGACGTCACGACGCCGACTAACGTACCACCCTTTGATCGCTCCAATGTTGATGGCTTCGCGGTACGGGCTGCCGACCTGACTTCCGCGTCGCAGGCGCGTCCGATCCGGCTCATGCTCAACGCCGAATCCATTACTTGCGGCGCGGTGCCTCAATTGCCCGTAGGGAGAGGGTCCGCAACGCCAATCGCGACCGGCGGACCGTTGCCGCGCGGTGCCGATGCCATCATCATGATCGAGCATACCCATCCTGTGGACGTGAACTGCATCGAGGTGAGACGCAGCGTTTCGCCGGGCCAATTTGTGTCCAGCGCCGGATCCGACATGGCGCAAGGCGAGGTCGTGCTGCGCGCTGGCACGGTGATTGGCTCACGCGAGATTGGCATGCTCGCCGCCTGCGGCGTCGCGCAGATAGAGGTGGCCCGTCGACCACGTGTTGCCGTCCTCTCCACCGGCGACGAACTCGTCCAACCAGGCGAAGAATTGCGACCTGCGGCCATCTACGATGCCAATGGCCCGATCATCAGAGCGGCGGTTGCCGAAAATGGCGGCGATGCGCACTTTCTCGGGGCCGTTCCCGACGACGAAGCAGTCCTTGAAAAAGCGATGCGCAAAGCTCTCGCCGACCATGATGTGTTGATCTTGTCAGGCGGCACGTCAAAGGGCGCGGGCGATATCAGCCATCGCATTATCAACCGGCTCGGCAAGCCGGGCATCATTGCCCATGGGGTAGCGCTCAAGCCCGGAAAACCGCTCTGTCTGGCGGTATGCGACGGCAAGCCGGTGATCATCCTGCCGGGGTTTCCGACCTCGGCGATGTTCACCTT
>JBEBXE010000168.1:0-7043 GCA_040391705.1 Aerobium aerolatum | reverse complement strand
CCGGAATCGACGGTGATGGACGAGACCTACAAGATCGCCATCACCCGCCTTGGCGACCGCATCCGCGTCGGCGGCATGGCCGAGATTTCAGGTTACACCAACGATCTCGGACAAGCGCGTCGGCGTACGCTGACGCATTCGGTCACCGACCTGTTCCCCGGCGGCGACATCGAGCGCTCGACATTCTGGTCGGGTCTGCGTCCGATGACGCCGGACGGGACGCCGGTGATCGGCGCGACCAAGATCGGCGGGCTGTATCTCAACACCGGCCATGGCACGCTCGGCTGGACCATGAGCACCGGCTCGGCCCGCGTCATCAGCGATCTCGTCAGCGGCAAGAAGCCCGAAATCGACGCCACCGACCTCGCGGTCAGCCGCTACGGCTGATCTAGTGCAGGCGTTCGCGGTTTTCGCCGTCGAAGACAACGCTGCTTTCAAGATCGAGCCAGACGGCAAGCGTCTCTCCCGGACGAACGCTTGCCGTAGCCGGCAGCCGCGCTGACAGCTGCTGCGAGCCGAAGCGCAGCCACAGGAAGACGTCGGACCCGGTCGGCTCGACGATCTCCACCGGCAAGTCGATGCGCTGGCTGTTGCCGCTTGCAGCCTCGCCACCGATCTTTTCGGGACGGATACCGAGCACCACTTTGCGACCGGGCTTTTGCGGCGACGGCAGGCGCAGAAGCTGCTCAGGCTGCGCATCCGGGACAAGGCTCTGCCCATCGGCCGCGACAGTGCCCTCGAACATGTTCATCGACGGCGAGCCCATGAAATCGGCCACGAACATGTTGGCCGGACGGTTGTAGATTTCCGCCGGGGTTCCCGCCTGCTGGATAATGCCGTCCTTCATCACCACGATCTGTGTCGCCAGCGTCATCGCCTCGATCTGGTCGTGGGTGACGTAGATGATCGTCGCGTTGGTGTCCTGATGCAGCCGCTTGATCTCGGCGCGGACCTCGACCCGCAGCTTGGCATCGAGATTGGACAAAGGCTCGTCGAACAGGAACAGGCGCGGTTTGCGCACCAGCGCCCGCGCCATCGCCACACGTTGACGCTGACCGCCGGACAATTGCCCCGGCCTGCGATCGAGCAGATGACCGATCTGCAAGGTGTTGGCCACCGCCAGCGTCTCGGCGGCGCGCTGGGCTTTCGGCGTCCCAGCCATCTCGAGCGGAAACGCAATATTCTGTCCCACGGTCATGTTCGGATACAGCGCGTAGGACTGGAACACCATGGCGATGTCGCGCTTCGACGGATGCAGGCCGGTGATCGACTGCCCGTCGATGCGGACATCGCCGCCGCTCAGCGGCTGCAACCCGGCAATGGCGTTCAGCAGCGTCGACTTTCCGCACCCCGAAGGGCCGAGCAGGACGAGGAACCCGCCCTTCTCCAGCGAGATATCGATCCCCTTGAGGATCTTCAACCCGCCAACGTGCCGTTCAACGCCGTCAATTTCGATGAAGGCCATGGACTATCCTTTCACGGCGCCAGCCATCAGACCGCGCATGAAATAGCGGCCGGCGACGACATAGACGATGAGCGTTGGCAGGGCTGCGATGACGGCAGCCGCCATATCGACGTTGTATTCCTTCACCCCCGTCGACGAGGCGACGAGGTTGTTGAGCGCCACCGTCATCGGCGCCGATCCACCGGATGAGAATGACACGCCAAACAGGAAGTCGTTCCAGATGTTGGTGAACTGGTAGATGACGCAGACGACGATGATCGGCGCGGACGACGGCAGCAGGATGCGCCAGAAAATGGTGAAGAACCCTGCCCCGTCCATCTGCGCCGAATGCACCAGTTCCGACGGGAACGCGTCGTAGTAGTTGCGGAAGAACAGGGTGGTAAAACCGATGCCGTAGACGACATGCACCAGCACCAGACCCATGGTCGAGTTGGAAATGCCCAACGCGCCCAGCACCCGCGCCATCGGGATCAGCACCGCCTGAAACGGAATGAAGCAGGCAAACAGCATCATGCCGAAAACGATCTTGTGGCCGGGAAAGCGCCACTTGGTCAGCACGTAACCGTTGAGCGCGCCGAGCACGGTCGAGATCGCGACCGCCGGCACCACCATCTTGATCGAGTTCCAGAAGTAGCCCTTGATCCCCTCGCAGGTGACGCCGATGCAGGCCGAGCCCCAGGCGCGGAACCAGGCGTCGGCGGTGGGTTGTAACGGCAGCACCAGAATATTGCCGTTGCGCACTTCATCGAGCGATTTGAACGACGTCGTCAGCATCACGAACAGCGGCAGCAGATAGAGCGCCGCAAACAGCAGCAGGATGCTGTAGATGACGATGCGGTTGAGACGCACGCGTGACCCGGCAGTGGCGATGGCCATGTCCTGCGCGCTCATTTGCGGTCCTCGCGCAGTTCCGAATAGAGATACGGCACCATGATCGCCGCGATGCCCATCAGCATGATGATCGCCGACGCCGAGCCGACCGCCATCTGGCTGCGGGTGAAGGTGTAGGAATACATGAAGGTCGAGGGCAGTTCGGTGGCGTTGCCGGGGCCGCCGCCGGTCAGCGCGATGACGAGGTCGTAAGACTTGATCGCCATATGCGCGAGCACGATCACCGCCGACAGAAACGCGGGCCGCAGCAGCGGGATGACAATGCGGCGATAGATGGTGAAGGTCGATGCGCCGTCGACGGTGGCAGCCTTCAGCATCTCGCTGTCGATGCCGCGCAGGCCGGCAAGAAACATTGCCATCACGAAACCCGATGCCTGCCAGATACCGGCAATCGCCACGGTGTAGATCGCCATGTCAGGGTTCACCAGCCAGTCGAAGGTGAAGTTCTCCCAGCCGAGCTGGCGCATGGCGTTCTGCAATCCCATGCCGGGATTGAGAAACCACTTCCACGCCGTGCCGGTGACAACGAAGGACAGCGCCATCGGATAGAGATAGATCGGCCGCAGGAAGCCTTCGATACGGATTTTCTGGTCGAGCAGGATGGCAAGCGCCAGACCGAGCACGATGCAGATGACAATGTAGAGCGAGCCGAAGATCGCCAGATTTTCAAGCGCCACATACCAGTTCGGCTGCGCGAACAACCGGCGATAGGCGTCGAAACCGGCCCACTCATAGACCGGCAGGATGCGCGACTTCGACATCGACAGCACGACTGTCCAGACGATGAAGCCGTAGACGAACAGCAGCACCAGCGCGAACGACGGTGCCAACACCAGTCGCGGCAGCCACTCCTGAAGACGCCGGGTAAAGTTTGGCTGGACGGGTGAGAAGACGGACATCGTCACTCCGTGGTTGGCATCAGCAACAAATCGGGCCGACTGCGCGAGGCGGCCCGATTTGCGGATCGATGCAGGCAGGTCGTGCCTGCTGCCGAAGATTTACTGCGCGGCAGCAATGGCTTCCGGCAGACGCTTGAGCGCATCGTCGGTGTTGAGCTGTCCGTTCAGATGCTGCGTGACGACGTCGAACACGGCTTCCTTGACGGCTGACGGCTGTCCGTGGCCATGCGCCAGCGACCCCGCGAGCGTGCCGGCCTTGGCGGCTTCGGCCAGATCGGCCATGCCCTTCTTGCCGCAATCGTCAAACGCGGTATCCGGAACGTCCGTGCGTGCCGGGACCGAGCCCTTGACGGTGTTGAACGCCACCTGGAAGGCAGGATCTTCAACGGCGGACGCCATCTTCAACTGCGCCGAACGCTTCTCGGCGTCGCCGAGTTCAAACATCACGAACTGGTCCGAGTTGAACAGCACGGAGCCCTGGGTTCCGGGGAAGCGGATGCAGACGAAATCTTCGCCCGGCTTCAGTTTGGCGCCCAGAAATTCGCCCTTTGCCCAATCGCCCATCTGCTGTGCGCCGGCCTTGCCCTCGATCACCATCGCCGAAGCGAGGTTCCAGTCGCGGCCGGAGAAGCTGTCGTCGAAATAGGTCCGCAGCTGGCCCATCGTGTCGAAGACCTTGCGCATCGTGTCACCACTGAGCGCATCGGTGTCGGCTTCGAGAACGGCCTTCTTGTAGAAGTCCATGCCGCCGACCGAAAGCACGACGTTTTCCCACAGCGTGCCGTCCTGCCATGGCTGTCCGCCATGGGCGAGCGGCGTGATGCCCTGCGCCTTGAAATTGTCAAGCATCACAATCATCTCGTCGATGTTTTGCGGTGCCTTGCCGCCGGCCTTGTCGAGCGCGGCCTTGTTGACCCACAGCCAGTTGGTCGAGTGGACATTGACCGGCGCAGCGATCCACTGGCCGTCATATTTGGAAAATGCCTGCAAGGCAGCAGGGATGACATCATCCCACTTCTGTTCAGCGGCGAGATCGTTGAGGTCGCCCAGAACGCCCATCTCCGCCCAGTCCTTGATGTCGAACCCGAGCATCTGCACGGCGGTCGGCGGATCACCGGCGGTGACGCGGGCGCGCAGCGCGGTCATCGCCTGGACACCGGACCCACCGGCAACCGGCATGTCCTTCCAGCTGACGCCCTTGGAGGCGAGGTCTTCCTTGAGAACGTTGAGTGCGGCGGCTTCGCCACCTGCGGTCCACCAGTGCAGGACTTCGACGCTCTCCTCAGCGTGTGCCGATCCGGCAACAATGGCAAAAACGGCCGTACCGGCCAGCAGAAGTCTCTTCATATCATCCTCCCAGACTGGGGCACCGCCCCTTGATCCATATTTATAACGTTTCAAATACGAGTTCTGTCAATCCCTGATCGAATTGGAGCTTACAATTTTTATCTTTAAAAATCAGATCATTGCATATATCAACGAAGGTCTGAATGCAGGTTTTTTCGCAGCCTGATGAGTTAGAACGTTATAAATACGAGGCTTTTGCCTCCAGGGAAGGCGCGATCATGGCCAGGGAGGAGCGGCCCACATTACGCACGCTGGCCTCGCTCACCGGGCTGGCGGTTGCCACGGTTTCGCGCGCTCTGGCGGACGATCCGCAGATTGCGCCCGACACGCGCAACCGCGTGATGAAAGCGGCGCGTGAGATCGGCTACTCGCCGGATCGCGCAGCGCAACGGCTACGCACCGGCCGCACCAACGTCATCGCCCTGGTCCTCAACCCGCATGAAGAAATCATCGGCTACGGCTCGTCGATGATCGGCGGTATCACCAAGGCGCTGCGCGGCACGTCCTACCATCTTGTGGTGATGCCCAACTTCGCCGACCGTTCGCCGATGGAGCAGGTGGAAAACATCCTGCGCAACAAGCTGGCGGATGGCGTCATCATCTCGCGGACCGAGCCGGCCGACTTGCGCATCCGCCTGCTGCTGGAAAGCGGCTTTCCGTTCATCTCGCACGGACGCACCGAACTGGCGACGCCGCACCCGTTTGTCGACTACGACAATACCGGTTTTGCCCGCGCCGCCGCGCACCGGCTGATCGCCGCCGGCGCACGCCGGCCCGGCATGATCCCGGCCCCGGCGCGATTTACTTTCGCCCAGCATCTGCGCACCGGCTTTCTGCGCGGATGTGCCGAAAGCGGCGTCTCGGGCCAGGTGCTCGAGGACATAACGCTCGACAGTTCAGCCGATACCATCTACGCCGCGATAACGTCGTTGATTGCGCGGGACGAATTGCCGGACGGCATCGTCTGCCCGGGCGAAACCAGCGCCATGGCGGTCTATGCCGCCTGCGTCGACGGGGGACGCGCCGACGACTGCAAGCTGGTGATGAAGAGCACGTCGCACGTTGCCGATCTGATCCGGCCGCGCATCGACAGTATTTTCGAAGATCTCACCGAAGCCGGGGAGCGCATGGGGAAATTGCTCCTGCGCGCCATTGCCGGCGACCCGGCAGACCAACTTTTTTATCTTCAGCCTGCCCTGCCCGAAGGCCAGCAGCTGTTGACGGAGGCATGACATGAGCAGCAGTCCGACCGTTCCGCGTGAGGGCGACGCCTGGTGGGGCACCGAGGCGCACCGCACCTATCTGCACGATGACGCGGCGCGGCAGCTGTCATTCTTCCGTCGCAGCCTCGATGCCAAGGGCGGGTTCCACGTCCAGGATTTCGACGGCAATGCGATTGCCAACCAGCCGCGCGAGATCCATGCGACAACGCGCATGGTCCACTCCTTCGCACTTGGAAATCTGGCCGGCTTCCCCGACACCGAAGACATGATCGACCACGGCATGGCAGCGTTGTGGAAGCGCCACCGCGATGCCCAGCACGGCGGCTATGTCGCTGCGTTCGGTCCCGATGGCAGCATCGCCGACAGCAACAAGCTCGCCTATGGCCACGCCTTCGTGCTGCTGGCTGCTGCGAGCGCAAAGAATGTCGGCCACCCCGATGCCGACCGGCTGATCGCCGACGTCATGGAGGTGATCGACAGGCGCTTCTGGGACAACCATCTCGGGCGCATGCGGGAGGAATACACCGACGACTGGGAAAGCTTTTCCGCCTATCGCGGCATGAACGCCAACATGCACACGTCGGAAGCATTTCTGGCCACTGCCGAGGCAACCGGCGACATGGACTTCGCCAAACGCGCCCGCCGCATCTTCGACTTCTTCGTCGGTGAGATCGGCGCGACCCACGGCTGGCGCCTGCCCGAACATTTTACGCAAGGCTGGCAGGTCGACCCGGGTTATGAAGGAAATCCGATGTTCCGGCCGAAGGGCGCAACGCCCGGCCATTCGTTCGAATTGGCCCGACTACTGCTGCAACTGCGCGAGATGCAGGGCGGCGGCGATGCGCAGCTGCTCGACTGGGCGCGCCACCTGTATGCCCGCGCGCGTGCCGACGGCTGGGACTGGAAGCGCGGCGGTATCGTCTACACCATCGATCCCGCGACCGGAAAACCCTTGCGCCGCAACCTCTACTGGTGGCCGGTGACGGAAGCCATCGGCGCTGCGGCAGCGATGATCAAGGCAGGCGACGACCACGCGGACGACTACCGGATGTTCTGGGCCGCCGCGGAACGCCTGTTCATCGACACGCAGCGCGGTGGATGGCGGCCTGAGGTCGACGATGCGGGCCGCCCGGCGAGCACGCAATTCACCGGCAAGCCCGACATCTATCATTCGTTGCAGGCAGCCTTGTTGCCGCTGACGAAAGGCATCAGCGGCGT
>JBEBXE010000167.1:0-7107 GCA_040391705.1 Aerobium aerolatum | reverse complement strand
TCGCAGCCGCCTGAATCATAGCCCCCATTTCAAATCAATGGGTCCTGACCCTAATTTAAGATTCATATATATTATGATTTCTTATTTTTATCAATAAATTTCACACAAGGATGCCAAGGTTATTTTATAGCTAGATCGGCTGATATATTTTATCGGAAGACCTTAGCTTGGGATACGGCATTCGGTGGCGTAAAAAGTCTGTTCATAGGCATAGCAGCGACAGGTGGTTTCCCAAGCCGCTTGACTTCGGAAACCCCATAAGCCAAGGCCCCTTGATGGGCATGAAAAAATTAGCAATTTTGACGCTTGCAGCGCTCGGTTTCGCGACGCTCATGCTATATATGCTTGTAGGGCATAACCGCCCCGCGACGCGGCCGGCCGCGGAAAACGTCCCGAAGGCGCTTGTCTTCAGCGGAAAGCTGGATATTCGCACGATGGACGACCTGCGGGTAGGCGGGCGCAGGATTCTGCTGTGCGGCGTCGGCTTCACACGACCACGCGCGCTTGAACCGATCGTGCGCGAACAAGCTCGGCAGGCCCATCAGGGGCGGCAGGTCGATTGCGTGCAGGTCGGAGGAGGCACTCCATGCGATGGACGAATGGGAGCAAGCTTCGATGGCGCGGTCGCGGTCCAATGCCGCACTGCACAAGGAACCGATCTTGCGCAGGAATTCAGCGAACAGGGCTATATGTGCGGTTTGCCGGCTCAATCCGGGGACATTTATCGCAACTGCTAACGGGTAAATCTCTCGCTTAAAGGTTGCTTAACCGGACCTGTGGTGGTATCGACCGTCCATCTTTTATGATGCGGAGAGCGTCCGAATGCGCGTGTTCCCCCTAAATAGATTTCGCCCGGTTGCGAGCATAGCGATCGCCGCTGTCGCATTGGGCACAGCCGGCGGCATCGGCACCGCGAGCGCACAGACGGGCTCCTGTGCCTGCCAGCTTCCGGCCGGCGCGTCCGGCGTCGTACAGAGCGTTTCCGGCAATGTTTTCGTATCGCAGGCTAGCGGTTCGATCCCCGCCCAGCCGGACACGCGCCTTGGCGCAGGCGATACCGTTCTGGTCGGTCCGCAGTCGTCCTCGGTCGTCGCGTTTGATGGCTGCCAGTTGAGCCTGCGCGCAAACACAACATTCGAGGTGCGTCCGCAGGGCGATCTTCTGTGCCTCGCCGTGAACAGAAATGCTGCGGAGGCCGGAACCGTGGCTGAGGGCGGTGTCGGCGGCGGCTTGATGTCAGCGCCTGCCGGGATCGCGGCAGGCATAGGTCTGGGAGCCGTGGTTCTCTCGGTTTCCGACAAGGACAAGACGGTCAGCAGATAGTCCGGCACTTGCCCGTATTGGTATTTGCCAGTTCGGGCACCGAAGGACACCTTGAAATTCTTTCGCGCCAATGAGGTTGAAACTTCATTGGCGCTGTGTGGCTTGGGGGATGGGCAGCTCTGTGGGCTCCAGAGAGCGTTTATAGAGGTAGGATTGGGATAACCATCATGACCATCATCGTGCCTCCACAGTCCCGACTTTGCCATATATGATCGATCTGCATTCCCACATATTGTCCGCTCTGGATGACGGTGCATCCGATGTGGCGACCTCGATCGAGATGGCGCGTATCGCGGTGGCGGACGGCATCACGCATATGGCGTGCACTCCGCATATATTTCCGGGCAAGTACGAGAATTCGGCGGCGACGATCCTGCCTGCCATGCACAGCTTGCAGGCCATGCTCGACGCGCAGTCGATTCCGCTGACCCTGTGTTGTGGAGCGGATGTCCATATCGCGCCGAACCTGATCGAGCGTCTGAAGAACGGCGAAGTGCCGACCCTGAACGGCACGCGCTATTTCCTGCTGGAGCCGCCGCATGAAATCCTGCCGCCCCGTCTAGAGGATTTTGCGACCCGTTTGCTGGAAGCCGGCTTCGTTCCCATCATCACCCATCCGGAGCGGCTTTCGTGGGCGAGCCGGCATTTCGATGTCATCCAGCGTCTGGCAGACCTCGGCTGCCCACTGCAACTCACGGCGGATTCGCTCACCGGCGCTTTCGGCAGCGCGGCAAGGCAGCTTTGCGAGCGCATCCTGAAGGAAGGCCGGGCGAGCTTCTTCGCCAGCGACGCGCATGGCGTGTCGTGGCGCAAGCCGGGGCTGTCCGGAGCCTATGCGATGATTGCCGAACAGTTCGGGCAGGAGGAAGCGGAGCGGATGTTCAGCCATCGCCCCGCCGCGATCCTGTCCAATGCGGAACCGGCGGCGGTTCTGCCGACGCCTCGCGAAACGGTCGGCGCTGCGGCGGGGCAGGGTTTCACGCGACGCCTCGTCGACCGAATTTTCAGGAATGGATAGAGCCATGACCGCGCAAGGAATCCTGTCTGCGATTATGCTGGCGGCACTTTGCTTCGTGGGAGGCTGCACCAGCACCGCCAATACTGGCGCGGCGCCCGGCGACGTGCTTTCGCTGCAGTCGGGGGCGGAGGGCGCCACCGCGGACGGTAGCCTGCGGCTGGTGAAGAGCCTGCCCCCACCGGCGGGCACGCGCGACGGTGCCGACCAGTTGCTGTCGGCGAACGATGTCCTGGAAATCAATGTCTACAGTGCCGACTCCCTCAACCGCACGGTGCAGGTCGATTCCTCCGGCCGCATATCGCTGCCGCTGATCGGCGTGCGGACAGCCGCCGGCAAGTCCGTGCGCCAGCTGGAAGAGGAACTGGAGAGCGCCTATGGCGCGTCATACCTGCAATCGCCCGACATCACGGTTTTCGTGAAAGAGTCGGCCAGCCAGCGGGTGACGATCGACGGTGAGGTGGCCAAGTCGGGCCTTTACCCGGTTTCGGCCGGCACCACCTTGCTGGATGCCATCGCCCTTGCCGGCGGCTTCCGCGACGTCGCCGACCAGAGCAAGGTCTATATCTTCCGCGACGTGGGCGGAGCCAAGCTGGTTGCGAACTACAATGTCGAGCAGATCCGTAGCGGCCGGCTGGCCAATCCGCGCGTCTATGGCGGCGACGTGGTCATGGTGTTCACATCGAAAAGCCGGGTCGCACTCGGCAATCTGAAGGAGGCCCTGGGCATCGCGGTCAACGCGAGCCGGCTGGCCGTCATTCCATGATGCGGGACTACGAGGGAATGGCAGAAGGGCGGGACGGCATTCAAGTGAAGCCTTTGAAAGGGTGCCAGATGCGAGGTATCCGGTATCCGGTTGACCCTGCGGCACAGCAAGCGCAGGTTGCCCGTCAGCGTCAAGGATCGGAATACAGGCATGCTTGATCGTCAACGCCAAATCGGCTCGGACCATGCGAGCGGCGCGGTCGCCTTGCCCAGCGGCTACTACGATCCGCGCATGCACATCCAGGATTATGCCTATGAGCCTTCCGCGCAGGAAAATCATTTCGATATCCTGCGGATATTCCTCTATGTCGTGCACTATCGCTGGCTTCTGGCCACGCTCGTCGCCATCGGCATCGTCAGCGCGCTGGCCGTGACCATGATGATGACCCCGCACTACCGGGCCACCGCGCGGCTGGAAGTGCTGGTGCCGTCGGCCAAGGTCTTTCAGGACATCGAGGTCACCACGGAAGGCAGTGACATCCGCTCCTATCTGACGGCGCGTGAAAAGCTCCAGAGCCGCTCGCTGGCGCAACGCGTGGTGTTCAACCTCGGCCTCGGAGAGCGCGAGGACTTCCTGTTCCCGAGGCCCAGTTTCTCGCCGATGAACATATTGAACCGTGCGTTCGGCAGGTCGTCCGGTCAGGATATCTCGCAATATACCGTCGAGGAACGCGCGCGCATGGCCACCGACAGGGTGCTCGCCAACCTTTCCGTCGACCCGATCACCAACACCAGCCTGCTCTCCATCAGCTATTCCGACCAGCAGCCGAAATATGCCTATGAGATCGCCAATCAGGTCGCCCAGAGCTTCATCGATCAGCGCGTCGATCAGGCCAGCGACACCTCCTCGCAGGCGCGCAAATTCATTCAGGAACAGGTGCTGCAGGTCAAGGAGCGGCTTCAGCAGTCGGAAGAGGAGTTGGTCGACTACGCCAAGAGCGCTGGCATCACCATCACCGGCAGCGACAGCTCGCTGATCGCGGCCAATCTCACCGAGATCAACAAGGCGCTGGCGCTCGCCATGCAGGAGAGCCTCGATTACGGGCGTCTTGTCCAGCAGATCGACAACGGGCAGGGCGCCAGCCTCGAACAGGTGCTCAACAGCGAGGGGCTGGAGAAGCTGCGCGGCAAGCTTGCGGAACTGAACGGGGAGTACCAGCAGAAGCTGGCCTTCTTCAAGCCCGGTTTTCCCGAGATGCAGCAGCTTCGCTCGCAGATCCGCGAGATCGAGAACCAGTTGAACCTGGGCGTAAAGGCCGTGACGGATTCGATCCGCATCAAGTATGGAGAGACGCAGGCCAAGGTCCAGGACCTGAGGGACAAGCTGTCGGAACTGGAGGCCGAACAGGTCGCCTATCAGGACAAGAACATCCGCTACACGATCCTGAAGCGCGAGGTGGATTCCAACCGCTCCCAGTACGACAACCTGATCGCCAAGCTGAACGAGGTTTCGGTCGGCTCCGAACTGCGGAACCAGAATGCGGCCGTGGTCGACATGGCGGTCATGCCGCAGGTCCCTTACTCGCCGCGGCTGACAATCAATCTGGCGCTGGGGCTCGTGCTGTCCATGGTGATCGGCGCGGCGGTGATCTACGTGCTCGAACTGCTCAACAATACCTTCACCAATCCCGAGCAGGTGGAGAAGGAGTTGCGGCTGCCGATCCTCGGCATCCTGCCGGCGATCGACGACAAGGACTTCAGCCAGGCCGTGGCGGATCCGAAGTCGGGCCTTTCCGAATCCTACCGGTCGCTGCGCACCTCGCTTCAGTTTTCCGGCGAGGAGGGCGCGCCGCACGTGCTGCTC
This sequence comes from Aerobium aerolatum, assembly GCA_040391705.1. Classification (GTDB taxonomy): domain Bacteria; phylum Pseudomonadota; class Alphaproteobacteria; order Rhizobiales; family Rhizobiaceae; genus Aerobium; species Aerobium aerolatum_A. The sequence goes on along the minus strand of JBEBXE010000167.1, from coordinate 2,200 downwards.
GTCACCAGTTCCGAGCCCTCGGAAGGCAAGTCCACCACCGTCTACAAGCTGGCCGAGGACTTTGGTGCGCTTGGCGCCAGGGTGCTGGTCGTGGATGCGGACCTGCGCAAACCGGCCGTGCATAAGATTTTTAAGGTCGACAACATCGTCGGCCTTTCCAATGTGCTGACCAACACCATCCGGCGCGACGACCTGCCGAAGCTCATCAAGCCGATCAACGCGAATGTCAGCGTGATCACGGCGGGCATGATCCCGCCCAACCCGGCCGATCTTCTGTCGTCGTCGCGCATGGGGCTGCTGCTGCAAAAGCTGTCCAGAAGCTACGACATCGTGCTGATCGACTCGCCGCCGATCATCGGGCTTTCCGACGCGCCGATCCTGAGCCGCCTGACCGAGGCGACGCTTCTCGTCGTCTCGTCGAATCAAGTGACGCGCAAGGCCGCGCGCACGGCGCTCAAGCGCATACAGGCGGCCGGCTCCAACGTGCTGGGCGTGGCGCTGACCAAGTTCGCGGTCCGCAAGCTGGACTACAACTACAGCTATAAATATCTCAGCTACAACTATTACAGCTATGGTGACGAGACGCCGATGCTGGAAAGCAAGGCTGGTGAGGGGAGCTCATCGCAACATGCGAAAAACTGGTCGCTGGCTTCTATGTCTGGGCGCCTGCGCAAGCATCTTCGCGATCTTGGCGATCGCATCAAGTCGGCAGCTTGAGGCTCACAGTCCCGACACCGCGCTGGCGCTCTATCCGCTGAACGCGGAAACGCTGCTGGCCGGTACTGTCGCCCGGCTGAACCGGCAGGATGCGGACGGGACCCTTGAGGAGATGGAAGGGCAGGTCCGCGCCGCGGTGCCCGCCAATGCCGGCGATGCGCGCATCTACAGCCTACTTGGCGAGATCCTGCGCCGGCAGGGCCGGACCGAGGACGCCTATGCGCTGTTCGACCATGCGCTGACGCTGGCGAGCACGGAGATTCATGCGCTGCAATGGGCCGTCCACAGGGCCGTGGCGGACGGGGACCATGATAGGGCCGTGGAGGCGCTGGACCTGATGTTCCGGCGCTGGCCCGACCGGATCCCGCTATTCGCGGCCGTGGTGCCGCAGGTGTTTTCGCAACCCGACAGCTATGCTGCCCTGCTGAACATGATTGCCGCCGATCCGCCATGGCGTTCCGGGCTCATATCGGCGCTCGCGGGCCCCGATTCGGAACACCTCGCCTTCACAACGCGGCTGTTGCAGGATCTGGCGCTCGGCGCCTCCCCGCCAACGCTTTCGGAAACGGGGCGATTGATCGCCAGCCTCTTCAGGCACAAGCAATATGATGTGGCCTACCGCACCTTCCTGCTCACGCTGGCGCCACAGGAAAAGGGCCTGTCGGGTTTCGTGTTCAACGGTCAGTTCCGTCAGGGCCCCTCGGGCAGGCGGTTCGACTGGGCGGTCCGGCAGCAGCCGGGCGTTGCCCTGAGCCTGCCCGCAGGGGCTGCCGGCGGTGCGACGGGGCAGGGCCTTCTGCTGGAATTCAGCGGCACGCCCGTGCTTCGCGTGGGGCTGGAACAGAACCTTATGCTTCTCCCGGGTGCCTACCAGATCGAGTTCACGGCATCGGCCGCCGCGGCAGAACTGCCCAAATCGCTGATATGGGCGATAGATTGCCTCGATCCGGGCCAGCCGGTGCAGCGCATCGAAGTGCCGGACGGCACCTATCAGGAGCGCACTGTCCGCAGTGAGTTCACCATTCCGCAGAACTGCCCCGTGCAAAGCCTGACATTACGCACCAACGCAATGGTCGAGAGCTGGAGCAGTCGCTACAGCGGCAGGGTTCTGTTCCACAGCATTCGTATCTCGGCGGTGCAATCATGACCGTTGTAGAGACGAGAGCGGCGAAGGGAGTGCGCGGCAGGCGCAACACGCTTGGCTTTTGCCTGCTGGCCTGCCTTCTGGTGGGCGGGGCCACCCAACGCGGCATGTTGGTCGACGCCATCCTTCAGATGATCGTCATCGCCGGCTCGGCCTATGTGCTGATGTCGGCGCGGATGTCGGGGGCGATGCGCACGGGCGTCGTCATGTTCGTGCTCATCCTCGCGGCCGGCGTCCTGCAGCTTCTGCCCCTGCCGGTTTTTCTGCTGGAAATCGCCCGCCCGGCCGACCTGCTGCCGTTCGCCGGGGGCGAGACCGCGGTCAGCGCCGCGCCGATCA
>JBEBXE010000166.1:0-7157 GCA_040391705.1 Aerobium aerolatum | reverse complement strand
CGACGCCGAGCCAGATCGGCGGCTTCCTGATGGCGCTGCGCACGCGCGGCGAGACGGTCGACGAGATCTCCGGCGCCGTGTCCATCATGCGCGACAAGATGCTGCAGGTTGTTGCGCCGGCCAATGCCATCGACATTGTCGGCACCGGCGGCGACGCCTCTGGCACCTACAATGTCTCGACCTGCGCCGCTTTCATCATCGCTGGTACGGGCATTCCGGTGGCCAAGCATGGCAATCGCGCGCTGTCGTCGAAATCCGGCTCCGCTGACGCGCTGGCAGCGCTCGGCATCGATATCGAGATCGGCCCGGAGAAAATTGCGGCCTGCATCGCCGAAGCCGGCGTCGGCTTCATGTTTGCGCCGTCGCACCATTCCGCGATGCGCCATGTCGGACCGTCGCGCGTCGAACTCGGCACCCGCACGATCTTCAACCTGCTTGGGCCGCTCGCCAATCCCGCCGGCGTCAAACGTCAGCTGGTCGGCGTCTACTCACCGCATTGGGTCGAGCCGATCGCCCATGTGCTGAAAGCGCTTGGCTCGGAAGCCGCGTGGGTCGTCCATGGCGACGGGCTCGACGAACTGACCACAGCCGGCACGTCGCTGGTTGCCGAACTCAAGAACGGCGAGATCACCACCTTCGTGATCGAACCCGAGCAGGTCGGCCTGACGCGCGCGCGTATCGAAGACCTTAAGGGTGCGGACGGCGTCTACAACGCCAAGGCGCTGCGCGCCGTGCTTGCCGGCGAAAAGAACGCCTATCGCGACATCGCCGCCCTCAATGCCGCTGGCGCGCTGGTCGTCGCCGGCAGCGCAAACACGCTTCAGGACGGGTTGGTGCTCGCTGCCGAATCGATCGACAGCGGCGCAGCCCTTGCACGTCTCGAAAAGCTGATCGAAGTTTCTAACCAGGGAGCAGCGTCGGCATGACGGATATCCTGCGCAAGATCGAAGCCTACAAGCGCGAGGAAATCGCCGCTGCAAAGGCGCGCCTGCCGCTGGCCGAGGTCAAGGCACGCGCCGCAGACCAGGCACCAGCGCGCGGGTTCGCCGCTGCCCTTACCGCCAAGCATGCAGCGGGTGATTTCGCGCTGATTGCCGAGATCAAGAAGGCGAGCCCGTCGAAGGGCCTGATTCGCGCCGACTTCAACCCGCCCGCGCTGGCCAAAGCGTATGAGGACGGTGGCGCTGCCTGCCTGTCAGTGCTGACGGATATGCCGTCATTCCAGGGCGCGCCGGAATTCCTGACCGATGCCCGCGCCGCCTGCGCGCTGCCGGCCTTGCGCAAGGACTTCATGTTCGAGCCCTATCAGGTGCATGAGGCGCGCAGCTGGGGCGCTGACGCAATCCTGATCATCATGGCGAGCCTGACCGATGACGAGGCGAAAGCACTCGAGGACGAGGCATTTGCCACTGGCATGGACGTGCTGGTCGAGGTGCATGACGAAGCCGAGCTCGAACGCGCTTTGGCCCGCCTCACCTCGCCGCTGATCGGCATCAACAACCGCAATCTGCGCACGTTCGAGGTCAACCTCGACACCTCGGAGCGGCTGGCCAAGCTGGTTCCGTCCGAGCGCATCATCGTCGGTGAAAGCGGTATCTTCAGCCATGACGATTGCCAGCGTCTCGCAGGTTCCGGCATCTCGACCTTCCTGGTCGGGGAAAGCCTGATGCGCCAGCCCGATGTCGCGGCGGCAACCCGCACCCTGCTGAACGGCGCGGCCTGACCATGAGCGGCGACCGCCTCACTCATCTCGGCGCGTCCGGCGAAGCCAACATGGTGGATGTCGGCGACAAGAACGAGACCGTGCGCACCGCCATTGCCGAAGGCGCGGTGATGATGAAGCCTGAAACGCTGGCGATGATTCGCGCCGGCGACGCCAAGAAGGGCGACGTGCTCGGCACCGCCCGCATTGCCGGCATCATGGCTGCCAAGCGCACCCACGAACTGGTGCCGCTGTGCCACCCGTTGCTGCTGACCAAGGTTTCGGTCGAGATCGAGCCGGATGACAGCCTGCCCGGCCTGCGCGTCACCGTGCTTGCCCGCGTCAACGGCAAGACCGGCGTCGAGATGGAAGCGCTCACCGCAGCCTCCGTCGCCTGCCTCACCATCTACGACATGGCCAAGGCCGTCGATCGCGGCATGACCATCACCGGCATCCGCGTGGTGGAGAAAACAGGCGGAAAATCCGGCGATTTTCGCGTCGAACAGGATTGATGTGATGAGCGGACTGTTGCCGGTCGCGGACGCACTGGCTCGGCTGCTGGCCGACGCGGTTCCCCTGCCCGGCGAAGACGTCGCCATCGCTGAGGCCGCAGGCCGCGTTCTGGCCGCTGATATCCATGCCCGCCGTACCCAGCCGCCGTTCGACGCTTCGGCGATGGACGGCTATGCCGTGCGCGCTGCCGATATCGCCACCGTCCCCGCCACGCTGCGCGTTATCGGCGAATCGATTGCCGGCAAGCGCTTTGACGGCTCGGTCGGGCCAGGCGAAGCCGTGCGCATCTTCACCGGCGCGCCGGTGCCGCCCGGAGCCGACGTGATCCTGCTGCAGGAAGACGCGCGTACTGTGGGCGACCGCGTCATCGAAGCGCAGGAAGCCACCGCCCAGGGCCGGCACATCCGTCGCGCCGGTCTCGATTTTACCAAGGGCGATCTGGTGTTGCCTGCCGGACGCGCGCTCGACGCTGCGGCGCTGTCGCTGGCGGCGGCCGCCAACCATCCCACCCTTCCCGTAGTGCGCAAGCCGCTGGTTGCGATTCTCGCGACCGGCTCGGAGCTGGTCGCGCCCGGCATGGAGCCCGGCGACGATCAGATCGTCGCGTCCAACAATCTTGGCGTCGCAGCCCTGGCGCGCGATGCCGGCGCGCGGGTTCTCGACCTCGGTATCGCTGCGGACGACCGCGCCGAGTTGGCCGCCGCTGTCAGGCGCGCGCTCGATCAGGGGGCCGACATCATCGTCACCCTCGGCGGGGCCTCGGTCGGCGACCATGATCTGGTGCGCGAGGTGCTTGGCGCACAGGGCATGACGCTCGACTTCTGGAAAATCCGCATGCGGCCCGGAAAACCGCTGATGTTCGGTCGCTTCGGCGCAACGCGGGTGATCGGCCTGCCCGGCAACCCGGTGTCCAGTCTCGTCTGCTCGCATTTGTTTCTGATACCACTGGTGGCGCGGTTGGCCGGACGCGACCACAAGCCAGACCTGCGCACGGCGGTTCTCGGCACGCCGATGAAAGCCAACGACCATCGCGAGGATTATGTGCGCGCGCTGGTGACGCAGGACAACGGTCGCCTCGTCGCAACCCCGTTTTCGGTGCAGGATTCGTCGATGCTGCGCACTTTGGCCGAAGCCAACGCGCTGATCATTCGCGCACCGGAAGCCCCGGCAGCGTCTGCCGGCGACAGCTGCGCGGTGCTGATGCTGCGCTAGAGCAACGGGTGTTCTGACGAACGCTATGCCGCTGCTCCAGCTTGATTCTCCTAGCCGCATTTGTGCGACGTCAGACGATTCCGTCTGACTGCAAAACGCTCGCGAGAGCAGTGCTACTTCACCGTCATCGGCAGGCCCGCCACCATGAACAGAACCCGGTCAGCCCTTGCGGCGACCATCTGGTTGAGCCGTCCCGCGTCATCGCGAAATCGCCGTGCCAGCACATTGTCCGGCACGATTCCCAGCCCGACCTCGTTGGAAACCACGACCCATGGTCCGCGCGGCTGGGCCAGCACATCGGCCAGACGTTGCGATTCGGCCTCCACATCACGCTCGGCCAGCATCACATTGGTGAGCCACAGGGTCAGGCAATCGACAAGCACCGGCTCGCCGGGGACGCGACTTGCCAGCGTCTCAACCAGATCCAGCGGTGCCTCAAGTGTCTGCCAGCGCGAATCGCGACGGGCGCGATGGTGGGCGATGCGCTCTTCCATCTCGCCATCAAAGGCCTGCGCCGTGGCGATATAGGTCAGGGGTGCAGGGAAAGCGCCCAGCAGCGCTTCCGCATGGCGGCTTTTGCCCGAGCGCGCGCCGCCGAGAACGAATGTAAGACTGGCCGTCACGCCGCTCTCCCTCAAATCAATGCCTCTTCGTTACCACGACAATGACGGCGACAAACGGAAATGGTGCTTTCGGCGCTGAAACCCGATAAGAATTTTCAATGTCATTCCTCCCGTCGTCCAACTCGCTGCGGCTGCGCGACATCGTGGCCTGCCTCGGTTTTTATACCCGCTTGCCGGTCAACGCGCAGTCGGAGCGCCCGTTGGCGCTGGCGCAATGGGCTGCACCCGTTGCGGGGCTGGTCATCGGCCTGATTGCCGGTGTCGTCGGATGGCTGCTGTGGCGTGCAGGCGTTCCCGCCACGATCGCGGCTGCATTGATTCTCGCGGCCAGCATCGCGCTGACCGGCGCGCTGCACGAGGACGGCCTGGCTGATGTCGCCGATGGTTTTGGCGGCGGGCGCGAGCGGGAGCAAAAACTTCTCATCATGAAGGACAGCCGCATCGGCACCTATGGGGTGCTGGCGTTGGCGCTTTCGGTGCTGGTGCGCTGGAGCGCGCTGGTCGCCCTACTGGCCGTCGGCGGGCTGGTAACGCTTCTGACGCTCATTGCTGCCCACGCGGCATCGCGCGCGCTCATCCCATGGTTCATGGCCACAGTGCCCCCTGCCCGCCCGGACGGGCTTTCGGCGAGCGTTGGACGTATCGACAGCCAGACCGCCACAATCGCGCTGATTGTCGGCGTGGCGTGCCTGTTGCCGCTGGGCTATGCCGTCACCGCTGTCTCGATCCTGCTTCTCGGCGCGGTGTTTTTCTTCTTGCGCTGGCTCACCCTGCGCCAGATCGGCGGCCAGACCGGCGATGTGCTCGGAGCCCTGCAACAGGTTGGCGAGATTGCGATTCTCGCGGCCGCCGCCACGCTTCTGACATGACGGACCCAGCCATGACCCTGCCCGATTCGATCGACGCGCTGCGTGCGCTGTGCGTTGACCTGCCGTCCGGAGACAACAACGCCGCGCAGGCCGCGGCGACGCGCCAAACGGTGCTGACAAAGCCGCAGGGCAGTCTTGGCCGTCTCGAAGAGCTCGCCATCTTCCTTGCCCGCTGGCGCGGCAGCGCAAAACCGACGCTCAATCGCGTCGACGTGCTGATTTTTGCCGGCTCGCATGGAATCACCGCGCGTGGCGTCTCGGCGTTTCCCGCCGAAGTCACGGCGCAGATGGTGGCAAACTTCGCCAATGGCGGCGCGGCCATCAACCAGCTGGCGCAGATCGCGGGGGCCAACCTCACGGTCACGCCGCTGGGCATCAACGAGCCGACAGCCGATTTCACCATCGCCAGCGCCATGAATGAGGCGGCCTTCCTCGAAGCGGTGACGACCGGTATGGCGGCTGTTGCGCCTGATGCGGACCTGATCTGCGTCGGCGAAATGGGAATCGGCAACACAACCGCCGCTGCAGCCATCGCCGCCGCACTGTTTGCCGGCACCGGCGAAGGCTGGGTCGGACGCGGCACCGGAGTCGACGATGCGGGACTGCTGCGCAAGGCGGCTGTGGTCGACGCTGCCCGCGCCTTTCATGGCGCTGCCCTGTCGGACCCGCTCGAAGCGCTGCGGCGCGTCAGCGGGCGTGAGCTGGCCGCCATCTTCGGCGCGGTGCTTGCCGCGCGTCACTATCGCATCCCGGTGCTGCTGGACGGCTTCGTCGCCACTGCGGCGGCGGCTCCCCTCGCTCGGCTTCATCGCGACGGTCTCGCGCATGCGCTGGCAGGCCACGTCTCGGCCGAAGCCCAGCATCCGCAGCTTCTGAATCTGCTGAATCTCGACCCGCTGCTCAACCTCGGCATGCGACTCGGCGAAGGGTCAGGCGCCTGCCTTGCGATCGGGATTCTGCGCAGCGCCCTGGCCTGCCACAACGGCATGGCCAGCTTTGCCGAAGCAGGTGTCTCGCAGGAATAACGACGTTGCACGACCCGAACAGCAGCGGGCTGATGGTGATGGAACAAACACGATTTTTGAAATTTGGTGAAAGCGACTGAATGCGCTTCAAGACCGGAAATTACTGCGTTTAAACCATCCAAAAAGTCGAAACCTGGTCGAAACTTTTTGGAGGAAAACGCATCAGCCTTTTGAAAGGCTGGCGCGAGTGACGGGACTCGAACCCGCGACCTCCGGCGTGACAGGCCGAAGTAATCCTCAGCAATTCCAACCAGTTTAAACTTTTCGACGCCCCCTAAATGGAAGTGAACAAATCAAGAAACTTTGAACTGTTCTTGACCTCATGACGCCGCCTTCCTCCCGCCATGCGTTGGCACATCCACGATAACCGAAACCTGCCGAGATCCGCAGTTCAGGCACCGCATTCGACCACCCGACAGCATCGAGATCGGGCAGTCCCTCCCCCGCGTCCAGATCAACGCACGTAAGTCGACCTGCTCGTACAGATCGCAACGACGGACGGACTTCAGGCCCTCACGTCCATTCCAGAGGCACCGGGCGTAAACCTTGCCGCCATGGCTCCAGACATCTCCAAGTGTTTCTATCTGCATGATGAGAACAAACTAGGAACAAAGTCCCATTGCCGTCAAGCTCGATCGATCACATCACGTGCAACCTCTACAATATGACCACGACCACAGAAGCGCTACGCCAATTCGTGCGCGCACTTCGCGACTTGTCCGGCCAACCAGTCGTCGCTTGATGTCTATCCGAACTACCGGGCTCCCGATTCTTCGAATCGGTCAGGATGGCGAGCGTGAACTGATTTCACTGCAATGGGGCATGCCAACTCCACCGGACCGCGTCAAGGGCAAGGCGGACCGCGGAACCACCAACATCCGCAACCCGCAGTTCGGCCACTGGCGCCCATACATCGGCACCGAGCATCGCTGCATTGTTCCAGCTACGAGCTTTGCGGAACCCACCCCTACCCCCGGCGACAAAGACACGGCGACCGGTATTCAGCGGAATTTCTGGTTCGCGCTCAATGAGAGCCGCCCGCTATTCGCCTTCGCTGGCCTCTGGACGAAATGGCACGGTATCCGGCGCGTGAAGGGTGGCCCAAGTGATTTCGAGCACTATGGCATCTTCACCACCCGGCCGAACGCTGTGATCGCGCCGAAGCGGCAGCGGCCAACGTATGAGGCAGCTCAACTCGTTGGAGGTGAGCCTA
>JBEBXE010000165.1:0-7168 GCA_040391705.1 Aerobium aerolatum | reverse complement strand
GAGGCGACATAGACCGGCATGTCGGCTGGCGCTGCCGCCAGGGTCTGCGCCATGCCGGCCAGCCTCTGTTCCAGGATCAGCACCGATTCGACGTCAAAGCGGTTGGTGGCGAACAGGACGTTGAGGACCACCTTGCCTTCGGCGATAAAGCGGCCTTCACGCCCTACCAGATCGCGTTCGCGAATGGCCCGGTAAGGCGCGATCCGGGGATCGTTCTCGTCGTCGATGCGGATGGTGGTCATCGGTGGGATAGGACTCAGGCTGCGACGTGGGCTTCGTAGCCGGCGCCGGTCACTGCCGCTGCAAGTGCTTGCGGTGTCGAAGCACCATCGGCGCTGATGACGGCGCTACCGTTGGTCAGGTCAACGGCGACGGCGCTGACGCCGGGCTGTGCCTTGAGAATACGCTCCACGGCTGCCTTGCAGCCGCCGCAGGTCATGCCTTCGATCTTGAGATTGATGTCCATCATAGCATCTTCCGTTTTCAAACTATCGATGTGGCGTGTGCGCACATCCTCACGGGTCAGCAGATAGGGCTTCCAGTTACGGGAAGGTCAAGGCTCGCCGGCGCACAAAATTGCAGCGCAAAAAGATCGGACCGAAAGCCGGATTTCAGCTTTCGGTCCGATGTTCTGACTCATACGGTTGGAGCTTTTGCGCCGAACAGGCCATCCAGCGTTGTCAGGACCTCACGTACCCGCGGTGAACTGCAGGAATAGAAGATCATCTGTCGTTCACGGCGTGTTTCCACGAGTTCCATGCTGCGGAGTTTGGCAAGGTGCTGCGACAGCGCCGACTGGCTCAGTCCGACCTTCTCCGCAATCTCTCCGACGGACAATTCTTCTTCAAGCAGATGGCAAACGATCGCCAACCGCTTTCCGTTGCCGATAGCCGACAAGAAGTCGGCCACCATGTCGGCATTGTCGACAAGTTGCTCAGAAATCATTTCTTCCCCATTGCCGCATGATCCGTCGCCGGCGAGGGGTATGACGCCGAACGGAACACAAATTGCGTGCGCGCATCCTCGTAGCACGCACGAAATTCACCGTACGCAGAAGCGCGGCGATCACAAGCGAATATGCTGTCGCGTCAATCTTCTACAGAACTTACTGTACGGGTTGTGCTGTTTTTGCCAGATTCTGCCGCGCCTCGATCGCCATTGCTACCAATCGTTTGTGCATGTCCGGCGCGTCGGCGAGGGGATGCGTAAAGAAAATGCGCATGATCCGGTCACCGGCTGCAAGATCGAAACCGTCGGCGTCGATCCCCGTCATCACCCAATTGGCCTCTTCCTTGGCCTTGCCGAACCAGAGTGCATAGTTGGCGATGGCGTCGGAGTGGTCGTCGTTCATATGGCTGACGGCGCTGGCTTCGGCGGCGGCGATCGCCTCCAGCGTGGCACCGCGCGTCAGCAGATCGTCGGGCGTCAGCGCATAGGCGCGGGCGAAACCGCCATTGAGGCTGGCGCTTTGCGGCTCAAGCCGGAAGAAGGAAAAGTCGCCAAGCCCGACATACAGCTTCGATTTCGGATTGTGGGCGAGAAACCGCCACTGGATGCGATCGTGGCGCGGATCGTCCTTGGCGATCTTCTCGGCACGACAGGCAATGGTGATGCGCGCATGCGCCAGCGGATCGCCCTTGCCGGTTTCGCCCAGAAGCAGCGAGCAGCGCGGATCGATGACGATGCCCTTGGTATGGGCTGCAAGTGCCGAGACCAGAATGATCGGGGTGCCGTCAAAGTCGCTGGCAACCGCGACGCGGGTTGCCACCGGCGCGCCGGTCTGCGGGTCGATCACCGCAATGGCACCGTAGCGCGAGGAGCGCAGCAGCGTTTTGGCGAGGCGAATCGCCTCGTCATCCGTTTCCCGAAGGACGTCTTTCTTCTCTTCCACGCGAGCTCCGATAACTTGACTGTTTCAGTCCTATTATCGGCCGATTGTCCCATCGTTGGCAAGACGATCTATGTCGTCGCCCGAAAAACCGAATGCTGCAAGCGTGGCGTCGACATCGCGACCGATGGTGGCGGACGCCGTCGTGGTAGTGCGCGAGAACCGGGGAGCGGGGGCAGGGCGTGTCAGCCCGTCCTGCGTCTGGTGGGTCTGGCGTGCCTTGTTGTGGGGATGAGCGGGCGCTTCGATGAACGACAGCACCGGCGCGACACAGGCATCCGTTGGCTCGAACAGCGTTGCCCATTCATCGCGCGGGCGTTGTGCAATGCGTGTGGCGATCGCCTGCCGCATCGCCGGCCATTGCGACTGGTCGTATTGCGCACCGGCAAATGGCGCGTCCAGCGGCAGGAGCTGGCAGAATTCGGCGAAGAACTGGGGTTCGAGGCAGGCGACGGCGACGTAGCCGCCATCCGAGCATTGGTAGGTGTCGTAGAACGGTGCGCCGGAATCGAGCAGGTTCGAGCCGCGTTTCTCGGACCAGATCCCTGCCGCAAGGAAGCTGAAGAACGGGGCCGCCAGCATCGACGCGCCGTCCACCATCGCCGCATCGACTATCTGGCCCTTGCCCGAGCGGCCGCGTTCCAGCAAGGCGGCAAGGACACCCATGACCAGGAACATGGTACCGCCGCCGAAGTCGGCTGCCAGGTTGAGCGGTGGCACTGGTTTGCCGTCCTTCGGGCCGATCGCATTCAACACGCCCGACAGCGCCAGATAGGTGAGGTCGTGGCCGGCGCGGTTGGCGAGCGGCCCTTCCTGCCCGAATCCGGTCATCCGGCCGTAGACCAGCGCCGGATTGGCGGCCTGCGCCTGCTCGGGACCAAGGCCGAGCCGCTCCATCACGCCGGGACGAAACCCTTCCAGCAGCGCGTCGGCCTTGGCGATGAGGCGCAGCACGAGTGCGACGCCTTCGCTTTGCTTGAGGTCGACCTTGATGATTTCGCGTCCATGCCGGTCGAGATCGAACTGCGGCGGCAGGTTGAGGAACGCCCGGTCCTTGGCTAGGCGTTCAACCCGCACGACCCGCGCGCCGAGTTCCGACAACATCAGGCCGGCGAGGGGAACTGGCCCCAGTCCGGCCATTTCGATGATGGTGAGACCGGCCAGAGGGCCGGTCTTTGGCAAGGGACGCTCGGTCATTGTGCGTTCTCCGCTTATTTCGGCGCCATGCGAATGGCACCGTCGAGGCGGATCACTTCGCCGTTCAGCATCTGGTTCTCGACGATATGCGTGGCGAGTGCGCCGTATTCGGCCGGGTTGCCAAGGCGCGGCGGGAACGGAACCTGCTGACCCAGCGACGCCTGCGCGTCTTCGGGCAGGCCGGCCAGCATCGGGGTGCGGAACAGGCCGGGGGCGATGGTCATGACGCGAATGCCGGAGCGCGCCAGATCGCGCGCGATTGGCAGCGTCATCCCGACCACGCCGCCCTTGGAGGCGGAGTAGGCAGCCTGGCCGATCTGGCCGTCATAGGCGGCAACGGAGGCGGTGTTGATGATCACGCCGCGCTCACCGCCGTCCAGCGGCTCGAGCTTTTCGGCCCGAACGGCAAACAGCCGGATCATGTTGAACGTGCCGAGCAGGTTGACCTCAAGCACCTTGCGGTAGACGTCGAGCGGGTGTGCCCCGTCCTTGCTGGTGGTCTTCATCGCCACGCCGATGCCGGCGCAGTTGACGAGGATACGTGCGTCTCCCAGCTTCTCTGCAACCGTGGCAAACGCAGCCTCGGCGCTCTCGGCGCTGGAGACGTCGCACTTGACCGCGATGCCACCGAGGTCCTTCGCAACAGCTTCAGCGCCGGCGATGTTGACGTCGAAAATCGCAACCTTGACGCCTTTGGCAGCCAGCGCGCGCGCCGTGGCTTCACCAAGGCCCGAACCGCCGCCGGTGACGATGGCAATCTGTCCTGATGGGTTCATGAGAGATCCTCCGCTTTTGTTATGAAATAGAACAATTAGGGATCATCTTAGAACATCGGATCGAAAAGTGGAATCTGGATTTGGCCCGCGCGTTCAAGCTCCTTGCTGGCCAGACCGGGAAGCGTATGTTGCGGGCAAGCCGTTGGTTTCAGGGCATGACGGGCGCGCCGTTGGGGATGACATCTTCCGCGAAGATATCCTCCGGGGTGGCTATTTCCGCGACCACGACTTTGTTTCGCCCGCCGGCCTTGGCTTTGTACAAGGCCGCGTCGGCAGCAGCCAGCAGCGTGTCGAGGCGACTGCGGGTTGGCGTGCGGGCGACGGCGGCACCAATGCTGATCGTCACGCGCAGCGGTTCCCCGTCCGGTCCCGTCAAGACGAGGTTTTCGACTGCCTTGCGCAGTCGCTCCGGAATGATCGTGAGGCCCTCCTCGGAATTGAGAGAGCAGATCACGGCAAACTCTTCGCCGCCGAGGCGACCGAACAGGTCGCCCTCTCGCAAGGCTGCGCTCAAGGCGATGGTGGTTTCTGTCAGAACGAGATCACCTGTGGCATGGCCGAACCGATCATTCACCGATTTGAAATGGTCGATATCAATCATGAGGGCAAGAACGGGCGTTTTTCGTCCGCCGTTCGTTATCAGTTTTCGTGCGCCCAGGTCCAGGAAGGCGCTGCGCGACAAGATACCCGTCAACGTGTCGTGATTGGCAATGTGCTGCAGGCGTTGCAGCAGTTCATCTCGTGCCGCGTTGATACTGGCCACGGCGAGAGGTCCGAGGGCGACGAGGGCGACCGCGAGGCGGATGGAAACCGTGATAAGCATCTCGTCGCCATCGGCGTATGCCGGGATGATGCCGGCAGAGGTTGCGATCAGCATGACGACACAAAAACACATGGTCACGACGGCGGTCGTGAAGAAATTGTAGCTGAGGGCGCACCAGAGCAGGGCCGGCATCGGATAGGCCAATGCTCCAGGCCCACCGATCATGATGCCTCCGACGGTCGCCAGGACCAGAACCATGACCGGCCGCCAATCATGCTCGCGAGAGTGGAAGTGTCGTAAGGTGTGAAACAGCTTACGTGGCGCAGGCGCGGTAAGAATGATTGGAAGCATGATGATGGCGTTGACGAGATCGCTGGTGAACCATGCCGCGAAACCTGTGAGAATATCGCGTGCGAAAACGATGCGCGTGACGCCGCTGCCGGCGACTCCTGCCGCCGCTGCTGCAATAGCGCAGATACCGAACATGCTGACGATCGAAAGGGGCCTTTGCAGTCGGCGATCGTCATCATCCAACTGCATGAACAGCGCGTAGCCGACGGCGACGCCAACCATGTTGGCCACGGTCAGCCACAAGGTGACGAGGAACCCGCCGCCAGTCATGAAATCTGCAGCAAGATAGGCGAGGAAGGCGGCCACCCAGCAGCCTGGTCTCGCCAGCGCGGGATTTCTGACCATCATCGCCATCAGGATCGCATTGGCTGGCCAGACGGCCGCGAGAACACCGATCGGCCGCGTCAATATCCCAAACAATGACGCCGCCAGGACGACCACGAAAATGAACGCCATAGCGCGATAAGGTTGCGCCACCTCAGCCTCCAGAACGCGATTGATGGTCGCCGGCATCTGCGACTCCTCCAGACTATGATGGAGAGGATACTATTTCTTCATTCAAGAAAGCTTAACCGAAACGGCCAGGAAAAAGCCCCATCTGCGTGGAAATTCTGGTGCTCCGAAAGCATTCCGAAGAAATCAGATTTGAGGACGACTTATTCAAAAAGGTTAGTTTTCTCATGTGTACTTTCGCTGCCGTCGATGACCAGACACGAGCATGCAGGCCGCCGCCTTCCGACGGCCGTGGGTCGCTGTCCTGTTCAGGTCAAGGTCCAACCCTATGGCTGGTATCGATTCAGCGCCGGATGACGGCCTTGAGCACGTCGCGCACGCCAATGGCGCCGACGAAACGCGAGCTGTCGTCGAAAAGCGCTACCGGTGCCGTCTGCGACTGGTGCATGGCCTGCATCACCGCTTTCAGCGATGTGCCGGAGCGGGCCCAGTAGACCTGATGCGCGTCCGGCGGCAGCGGATCGAAGGGATCGCACGAACTCCAGACGGCCGGCTGTCCGTTGCGTTCCGCAGCAATCACCAGCTCGTTCGAATCAAGCTGGAAGCGCGTGGTGCGGCGACGGTCGAGCCAGACCCAATCCTCGCCGGCTTCCTCGAGATCGCGACGATCGCGCATCACGTTCCACGCCGTCAGCACGGAGAGGGGATTCACGTTGGCGATGAATTCGCGCACATAGTCGTTGGCGGGGCTGAGGACGATTTCCTCTGGCGTGCCGGTCTGGACGATGTGCCCGCCTTCCATGATGGTGATGTGGTTGCCGATTTTCAGCGCTTCTTCCAGATCGTGGCTGACGAAAATGATCGTCTTTTGCAGGCGCTCCTGAAGCTCGAGCAGTTCGTCCTGCAGCTTGGTGCGGATCAACGGATCGAGGGCCGAAAACGGCTCGTCCATGAGCAGGATCGGCGCTTCGGTGGCAAAGGCGCGGGCAAGGCCGACGCGCTGCTGCATGCCGCCTGACAATTCATGCGCATATTTGTCCGCCCATTGCGACAGGCCGACGAGGTCGAGCTGGGCTTTCACCCGCTCGGTGCGCTCGGCCACCGGCACGCCGGCCAGTTCAAGCCCGAAGCCGACATTTTCGGCCACCGTGCGCCACGGCAGCAGCGCAAATTGCTGGAACACCATCGCCACGCATTCGCGGCGGATGCGGCGCAACTCGGCAGGGGTGCAGGAGGCAGCGTTGGCCGACCAGTCGCCATCATGGACGATGACTTCGCCGCGCGTCACCTCGTTGAGGCCGTTGACGGCGCGCAGCAGCGTCGACTTGCCGGAGCCCGACAGCCCCATCAACACCGAGATTTCGCCCTGGCTGATGGTGAGGCTGGCACCGGCGCAGCCGATCACCGCACCGGTTTTCTCCAGAATCTCGGCCCGCGACGCGCCGGCGTCCAGCATCTGGAGGGCTGCCGCCTGTTCCTTGCCGAAGAGAATGTCGACGTCCCTGAATTCGACGGCCGTGGTCATTTCTGCTGCTCCCGGCCGATGCGGGCCATGCGGTCGAGGATGATGGCGAGCACGACGATGGCCAGCCCTGCCTCAAGGCCGAGCGGAATGTTGACCGAATTGAGCGCGCGCACGACTGGACGGCCAAGGCCGTTGGCGCCGATCAGCGCTGCAATCACCACCATCGACAGCGACAGCATGATGCACTGGGTCAGGCCGGCCATGATGGTGGGCAG
>JBEBXE010000164.1:0-7197 GCA_040391705.1 Aerobium aerolatum | reverse complement strand
GAGGTCAAGGCGAAGAAGGACAAGATCCAGACCCGCTCCGACTGGATGAAGATCGAGCGCGAGCGCGGCATCTCCGTCGTCACCTCGGTGATGACGTTCGAGTATGGCGACAACGTCTACAACCTGCTCGACACGCCGGGCCACGAAGACTTCGCCGACGATACCTACCGCACGCTGTCCGCCGTCGACAGCGCGGTCATGGTCATCGACGCCGCGCGCGGTATCGAGCCGCGCACGCTGAAGCTGTTCGAGGTCTGCCGCATGCGCGACATTCCGATCATCACCTTCGTCAACAAGATGGACCGCGAAGCGCGCAACATCTACGAAATCCTCGACGAGATCGAGCAGAAGCTGGCGCTCGACACCGCGCCGATCACCTGGCCGATCGGCCAGGGCAAGAGCTTCGCCGGCACCTATCACCTGACCGAAAATGCCGTGCGCCGCCACGATTCGGAGATGGAGCGCACCAAGGTCGCAGGCCCCGATTCCAACCGCGTCGCCGGCCTGCTGCCGGAAAACGAGCGCGAGACCTTCATCGAGGAACTCGAACTGGCGCGCGAAGCCTGCCGTCCGTTCGATCTCGACGCCTTCCGCGAAGGCCATCTCACCCCGGTGTTCTTCGGCTCGGCGCTGCGCAATTACGGCGTGCGCGACCTGATCGAGGCGCTGGGCGACTGGGCGCCGCCACCGCGCGCCCAGGACGCCGACACCCGCAAGGTCGAGGCGACGGAAGAGAAGATGACGTCGTTCGTCTTCAAGATTCAGGCCAACATGGACCCCAACCACCGCGACCGCATCGCGTTCGTGCGCGTCTGCTCGGGCACGCTGCAGCGCGGCATGAAGGCCAAGCTGGTGCGCACCGGCAAGCCGATGGCGCTGAGCGCGCCGCAGTTCTTCTTCGCCCGTTCGCGCATCACCGCCGACGAGGCCTATGCCGGCGACGTGGTCGGCATTCCCAACCACGGCACGCTGCGCATCGGCGACACGCTGACCGAGGGCGAGGACATCCTGTTCCGCGGCGTGCCCAATTTCGCGCCGGAAATTTTGCGGCGCGTGCGTCTTGGCGACCCGATGAAAGCCAAGAAGCTCAAGGAAGCGCTGCAGCAGATGGCCGAAGAAGGCGTCGTCCAGCTGTTCACGCCGGAAGACGGTTCGCCCGCCATCGTCGGCGTCGTCGGCGCGCTGCAGCTCGACGTCCTGAAGGAGCGCCTGCAGATCGAATACGGCCTGCCGGTCGATTTCGAGATGGCGCGGTTTTCGGTGTGCCGCTGGATCACCGCTGCGTCGCGGCTGGAGCTGGAGCGTTTCATCGAGTCCCATCGCGGCGATATCGCCCGCGATCTCGATCACGATCCGGTATTCCTCGCCCAGCACGAATTCGGCCTCAACTACGAGGCGGAACGCTGGAAAGACATCAATTTCGCCGCGATCAAGGACTATCAGGTGCGCGACAACTAAAGCATTTTACCGGAGCAGCGGACTAGCGTTCGTCCGAACGCACGCTGCTTCGGCTTGCCGCGTTGCCGGACATGGTTCCGACAATTTTATCGTGCATCGGAATAATCAGGAATCCGCATTCCCCTTTTCGCTGCAATGCGATAAAGGCCGCAGGGCTCGGCACTGTACATCGTGCGCGATAGTAATTAAAAACAAAACCAAGATGCTGCTGCGACACGTGGGCGGCAACGAGCCGCCACGGATCAAGCCGGGCTGCCGCAACTCCGAAAGACATCGACATGACGAAGTTCCAAGGCGTGGTTCCAGCGCTGGCAAGCGCATTGGCAGCCAAGGGCTACGAAGAACTCACCCCCGTGCAGCAGTCCGTGATCGACCCCGAACTGGGCGATTCCGACCTTCTGGTTTCGGCGCAGACCGGCTCCGGCAAGACGGTTGCGTTCGGCCTCGCGGTCGCCCCGACGCTGCTCAACGGCGCTGAGCGCTTCCCGCAGGCCGGCGTGCCGCTGTCTCTGGTCATTGCGCCGACGCGCGAACTGGCGATGCAGGTCAAGCGCGAGCTCGAATGGCTGTATGCCCCGACCGGCGCGTGGATCGCATCCTGCGTTGGCGGCATGGACATGCGCAAGGAACGCCGGGCGCTCGAACAGGGTGCCCACATCGTTGTCGGCACGCCGGGACGTCTGCGCGACCACATCACGCGCGGCGGCCTCGACATGACCCAGATGCGCGCCATCATCCTCGATGAGGCCGACGAGATGCTCGACCTCGGCTTCCGCGAGGACCTCGAGTTCATCCTCGAAACCGCGCCGAAGCAGCGCCGCACGCTGATGTTTTCGGCTACCGTGCCGACCGCGATCGCCAAGCTGGCGAAAAGCTACCAGCGTGACGCCGTCCGCATCTCGACCAAGGCCGAGCGCGAGCAGCACGGCGACATCGAATACCGCGCCCTCACCGTTGCCCCGAGCGACCGCGAGAACGCCATCATCAACGTGCTGCGCTACTACGACGCCAAGAACGCGCTGGTGTTCTGCTCGACCCGCGCCGCCGTCAACCACCTAACCGCGCGCTTCAACAATCGCGGCTTCGCCGTCGTCGCCATGTCGGGCGAGCTGAGCCAGAACGAGCGCACCCACGCGCTGCAGTCGATGCGCGATGGCCGCGCCAAGGTCTGCATCGCCACCGACGTCGCCGCGCGCGGCATCGACTTGCCGAACCTCGAACTGGTGGTTCACGCCGACCTGCCGACCAATCCTGAAACGCTGCTGCACCGTTCCGGTCGCACCGGGCGCGCCGGCCGCAAGGGCGTCAGTGTCCTGGTGGTGCCGTCGAGCGCGCGCCGCCGCGCCGACCGCCTGTTGCAGAACGCCCGCATCAACGCCGAATGGGCGCGTCCGCCATCAGCCGAAGAGATCATCCAGCGTGACAATGAGCGCCTGATCGCCAGCCCGATCTTCGACGACGCCATCATTGATGACGAGGCAGAGTTCGCCGATGCCCTGCTCGAAAAGCACGGCGCGCAGAAAGTCGCCGCCGCGCTTGTGCGCATGGCACGCGCGGGCAAGTCGGCACCGGAAGACCTGATCGAACTGCAGGCGTTCTCCGCCCCGACCGGACGCCGCGACGAGCGCGAGCCGGGCGGCCCGACCCCGTCGCGTGACGAGTTTGGCGACAGCGTCTGGTTCTCGCTGTCGGCTGGCCGCAAGCAGAATGCCGAGCCGCGCTGGATCATCCCGATGCTGTGCCGCGTCGGCAAGATCACCAAGAACGAGATCGGCGCGATCAAGATGCAGCAGGATGAAACCTTCATCCAGATCGCTGCCGGCGCAACCGACGCCTTCGTTGCGGCCATCGGACCGGATCGCGAATTGCAAAGCGGGATGATGCTGGAGCGCATGCAAAACGCGCCGGACTTCAGCCGCAGCAGCTATTCCGCCAAGCCGCCGGTCGGCAAGAAGCCTTACAAGGCCAAGCAGTTCGACGGCGCGCCAAGCCGCGACCGTCCGTCCTATCCGAAGAAGGACTGGGGTTCGGGCGAGAGCAAGCCATGGGCGAAAAAAGGCCCCAAGCCTGACGGCGCCAAGACGTTCAAGCCAAAGCGCAACGACAAATAATCCACCGCGCTGATCCTGCTGCACAAACGCTTGCCCAGCGTGCGTGCACGCAGGTAGTCTGCCAACGCGTGTCTCCCGAACCGGGAAACACGCGCGCAACCAGGACGGCGCGACGGTGCAGACATACATTCTCAGGCTGAGCAGATCGCTGTGCACCGTTGGCGTGCTCGTCGGCACGCTGTTTTTCGCCGCATCGCTGACGCCCAGCCTGTTGCCCCGCAGCTTCCAGCTGCAGGGCGCGCTGTCGGGCTGTTCGTTTGCCGCCGGCTATCTCGTCGGCGTGTTTGCCCGCTGGCTGTGGTTCTACATGGAGATGCCCGCGCCCTCGCAACGGGTGGCGTGGCTGACGCTGCGCGCAGCGGTCGCCTTCTGCGCCGTCGTCGTGCTCATCGTGCTGTGGAAAGCGTCGGAGTGGCAGGATTCCGTCCGTCTGCTGATGGGCATGGACCCGGTCGAAACCAGCCGGCCGCTGGAAATCGGCCTGATCGCCGCGCTGGTGTTCTTCGTCCTGCTCGGCCTTGCCCGGCTGTTCAACTGGATGTTTGCACTGCTGTCGACCTGGCTGCAGAAGCACATCCCGCGCCGCGTTTCCAACGTCATCGGCATCGCCGTTCTGGTCAGCCTCATCTGGACCGGCGTCGACGGTATCCTGTTCCAGAGCGCCATCCGCATGGCCGACCGCGCGTTCCAGAATCTCGACGCCCGCATCGAATCCAACGTCGCGCAGCCGGATGATCCGCTGAAGACCGGCAGCCCCGCCTCGCTGGTCGACTGGCGGGCGCTTGGCCGGGCGGGGCGCGATTACGTTGCCACCGGGCCGAGCGCGGCAGAAATCTCCGCTGTCACCGGCAAGCCGGCGCTGGAGCCGCTGCGCATCTATGCCGGCCTCAACTCCGCGCCCACGGCCAACGAGCGCGCCGCGCTGGCGCTGGAAGAGATGAAGCGCGTCGGCGCGTTCGAACGTTCCGTCCTCCTCGTCGCCACCCCCACCGGCACCGGCTGGCTCGATCCCTCGGCGGTCGACACGCTGGAATATCTCCACCATGGCGACGTCGCCACCGTCGCGGTGCAGTACTCCTATCTTGCCAGCTGGCTGTCGCTGCTGGTCGAACCGGCCTATGGCGCGGAAACCGCCGAGGCGCTGTTCAATCACGTCTACAATTACTGGACCACGCTGCCGCACGACCAGCGGCCACGCCTCTACCTCTACGGCCTCAGCCTCGGCGCGCTCAACTCCAGCCGCTCGGTCGACATCTACGACGTCGTCGGCGATCCGTTCCACGGCGCGCTGTGGAGCGGCCCGCCGTTTTCCAGCCAGACCTGGCGCTCGGCCACCGCCAGCCGCGTCCCCGGCTCGCCGGCCTGGCTGCCGCAGTTCCGCGACGGCTCGGCAATCCGCTTCGCCAACCAGTACGGCGGCGCGTCATCCGGCCCCGCCCCCTGGGGCCTAATCCGCATCGTCTACCTGCAATATGCCAGCGACCCGATCGTGTTCTTCGAACGCACCGCGCCCTATCGCGAACCCGAGTGGATGGTGCCGCCACGCGGCCCGGATGTGTCCCCCTCGCTGGTCTGGTTCCCGATCGTCAGCGTGCTGCAACTCGGCCTCGACATGGCGTTGGCCACCACCAGCCCGATGGGCTATGGCCACGTCTACGCGCCCGAGCATCACGTCGACCCATGGATCGAGATCACCCAACCGCCCACCTGGAGCGGCCCGGAACTCGACGCCCTCAAACACCACCTGCGCACCCGCCGCGACCACCAGATCGCCACCGGCCAATCCAGCTCGTCCTGAGCGGTTCCGGGACACACCCCCTTCGTCATCCCGGCCGCAGAGCCGGGACCCATTGGCGGTCTGAGCCTCGGGCACGGACGGGACATCGTCACCCGCGAAGGATTGATTGATCCGGCCGCGTCCCACATATGTGCCTCAGCCACATTGCAACAGCAGGGACCACGCATATGAGCCTTCGCCGCCTCGGGAAAACCGATATCGAGATTGAGCCGCTGGTGTTCGGCACCAACGTCATTGGCTGGACCGCCGACGAGGCGATGTCGTTCAAGTTGCTCGACGCCTTCGTCGACGAAGGTTTTACCGCCATCGACACCGCCGACGCCTATTCGCGCTGGGTCCCCGGCAATGACAGCGAGAGCGAACGGATCATCGGCCGCTGGGTCAAGGCGCGCGGCAATCGCGACGCCGTCCACATCTTCACCAAGGTCGGCTCCGACATGGGCCAGGGCAAGAACGATTTGTCGGCCAAGTGGATCGAGGAAGCCGTCGAAGCCTCGCTGACCCGGCTGCAGACCGACTATATCGACCTCTACCAGAGCCACTGGCCCGACCCGACTGTCACCCATGCCGAGACGCTTGAAGCCTATGACCGGCTCGTCAAGGCCGGCAAGGTTCGCTACATCGGCGCGTCCAACTATGACGCCACGCTGCTTGCCGACGCGCTGGCGGTGTCGGACGACAAGGCGCTGCCGCGCTACCAGACGCTCCAGAACGAGTACAATCTCTACACCCGCGACAAGTTCGAGGGCGCGGTGCAGGATCTGGTGGTGCGCGAAGGCATCAGCCTGATCCCGTATTACGCGCTTGCCGCCGGCTTCCTGACCGGCAAATACCGCACCAAGGACGACCTGAAGCAGGGCTCGCGCGGCAGAAGCGTCGAACGGTTCCTCAACGACAAGGGGCTGCGGGTTCTGGCCGCGCTCGACGCCGTGGTCGAAAGCACCGGCGCCGCGCCGTCGGAGATCGCGCTGGCCTGGCTCAACGCCCAGCCCGGCGTCGCCGGTCCGATCGCGTCGGCGACCTCGCTGGCGCAGATGCAGAGCCTGGTGCGCGGCGCGCGGCTGACACTGAGCGCTGCCGACCTCAAGCTGCTGAGCGACGCCGGGGTCTGATCCCCAACGTCAGGAATTTCATTCCATCCACAAGCCTGTGAATGGAATGAAATTCTCTCAAGCCAGCTTATATTAGGCGTCCGCCATAGGAATTTGGGCAGTCGACGCCCTATATTGAAGAGAGCGCATCGGCATCTGCCGATGCCCTTTCAATTTCCGGGATCGCTGGTGTACCTTTTTATCGGGCGCACGGCGATCGAGCGTCCTCTAGAAGGGAGAACCGCAATGGGCCTTCGTATCAACGACACCGCACCCGACTTCACCGCCGAATCCACGCAGGGCACGATCAACTTCCACGAATGGCTTGGCGACAGCTGGGGCGTGTTCGTCTCGCATCCGAAAAACTTCACCCCGGTCTGCACCACCGAACTCGGCGTGATGGCCGGGCTTGCCGATGAATTCACCAAGCGCGGCGTCAAGCTGATCGGCATTTCCGTCGACCCGGTTGAAGACCACGCGCGCTGGAAGGACGACATCAAGACCGCGACCGGCTTCAGCGTCGACTACCCGCTGATCGGCGACAAGGACCTCAAGGTCGCCAAGCTCTACGACATGCTGCCCGCCGCTGCCGGCGACACGTCGCAGGGCCGCACGCCTGCCGACAACGCCACGGTGCGCAATGTCTACGTCATCGGCCCCGACAAGAAGATCAAGCTGATGCTGACCTACCCGATGACGACGGGCCGCAACTTCGACGAGATCCTGCGCGCCATCGACT
>JBEBXE010000163.1:0-7210 GCA_040391705.1 Aerobium aerolatum | reverse complement strand
TGCGACCGCCATTTTCGGCGTAGATGCGGGCCGAAATCACCTTGCGCAGAATGAACAGACGCCGCTCGAATTCGTCCTGCGTCTCGATCGACGCGCTGCGGCCGATGAAGACCTGCCGGTGATGCGGTTCGCACGCCGCAATGTCAGGGGCCTTGGACAGCAAGGAGTTGTCGACGGGCACATCGCGGAAGCCGAGCAGGATTTGCCCTTCCTGCGCCACGACTTCGGCAATGATCTCGTCGCAGCGCGCCCGCGCCGCCTCGTCCTGTGGCATGAAGATATAGCCGATGGCGTAGTCGCCGGGACGCGGCAGCTCGACGCCCTGCGCCGCCATCTCGGCGCGGAAGAAACCGTCCGGGATCTGCACCAGCACGCCGGCGCCGTCGCCCATCAGCGGATCAGCGCCCACCGCACCGCGATGGGTGAGGTTTTCGAGCATGAACAGCCCGTCCCTGACGATCTGGTGCGACGCCACGCCCTTCAGCTGGGCGATGAAGCCGACGCCGCAGGCATCATGCTCGTTGCGCGGATCATAGAGGCCCTGTGCCGGCGGCTGGCCGGAGGTTCTGGCCACGGTCTTGACCGCTGTCGCTTTAGTCTGTGCGCCGGTGGTGATCCCGGTCGTGTCAGATTGCTTCAGGGTCGTCATAACCATGTCCTCCATGCTGGCCCAAACGGGCGTGCGGGGTCGACTCAAAACGGCAGTCACGTCATCAAGCGCGCTTCCGACAGTCCGGCGGTATGTCCTTCGAAAGTTCGTCGGGACCGGCAGGCGCCTTCACGCGCTGCGCCTCCCTTCGAGAGTCCGTCATCGACAGCTGCATCTATCGACCGCCGGAGTAATTTTCTGACCGCCTTGGTGATCGGACCGGCACACAGGATACGCCGATTTCAGTCGCCAGGGCACCTTCAGATAGGACAACCATGCTGTCCTAAATTTTCTATGCCACAACATTAAAACCCGCGCAAGACGGAACAGGCAAAAAATGCGACAGGTTTGGTAATTTTCTTTCACAATACCCCGGCATTCAGTCTCTTTCGTTCGTGCAAGCACGTTTCTTGTTTCCGTCGAAAACGACAAGTCTCCCTAGAAATACCATATGAGAAGTTGCGGGCGGCAAAAATCGGAGCCCGGCTTGCTCCATCGTCAGCGCTCGTACACAGTGCCCGCCCCTGAACCGACACGCGGATATTTCCCTTGCTTTTTGCCTCCGACAACTGGGCCGGCGCCCATCCGAAGATTGCCGAAAATCTCGCACGCCACGCGAGCGGTCTGTCTCCCGCCTACGGAGCAAGCGATCTCGACCGCAAGGTTGCCAACACCTTCAACGACATCTTCGAGCGCGAGGTGGCGGTGTTTTTCGTTGGCACCGGCACGGCGGCCAATTCGCTGTCGATGAGCGCGGTTGCACGCGCAGGCGGCGTCGTTCTGTGCCACCGCGACGCGCATATGATTGCCGATGAATGCGGCGCACCGGAATATTTCACCCATGGCCGACTGAGCCCGGTCGATGGCGCGCTGGGCCGGATGGATGTCGCCAATCTGGAGGCCGCCATCGCGAAATACCCGGCCGCCTTCGTGCATTCCGGCCAGCCCGCCGCGATCTCGATCACCCAGGCGACCGAAATCGGCACGCTCTACGATGTAAACCAGATCGGTGCGATCTCGGAAATTGCCAGGCGACACGGCCTGCCGCTGCATATGGACGGTGCCCGCTTTGCCAATGCGCTGGTGTCGCTGGACATCACGCCCGCCGAAATGACGTGGAAAAGCGGCGTCGACATCATCTCGTTCGGCGGCACCAAGAATGGCTGCTGGTGCGCGGAAGCGGTGGTGTTCATGAACCCGGAGCAAGCGACGGAATTTCCGTTCATCCGCAAGCGCGCCGCCCAGCTGTTTTCCAAGTCGCGGTTCATCGCCGCACAGTTCGAAGCTTATTTCGACACCGATCTCTGGCTCGACACGGCCCGGCACGCCAACGCCATGACCCAGCGCCTCGCTGGCTACGTCGCCAATTCAGCGCATGCGCGGCTGGGATGGGAACCGCAAGCCAACGAACTGTTCCCAGTGATCAAGAACGACACCGCCGCCGCCTTGCGAGCCGCCGGCGCAACCTTCCATCCATGGAACGCGCCGCGCGACCTCGCTGACGCCATCGGCCCGGACGAGGCCCTGTGCCGTTTCGTCACCAGCTTTGCCACGACGCAGGACGACGTTGATCAATTGGGAGCGTTGCTGACCCGATAACGGCGCAAGATACGGAGGAACGAAATGCGACTGGAAGGTGGATGCTACTGCCGCGCGATACGCTACGTCTGCGACAGCAAACCTGTGGCCAAGGCCCAATGCCACTGCCGCGAATGCCAGTATTTTTCCGGCGGCGGCCCCAACTACTTCCTGATGGTGCCGGCGGAAGGCTTCCGCTTCACCGAGGGGACGCCGCAAACCTTCACGCGCAGCGATCTCGACAACGCGGTGACGCGGGAGTTCTGCCCGACATGTGGCACGCACCTGACGACGCGCCGGCAGGATATGCCGGAAGTGATCCTGAAAGCGGGAACGCTTGACCGGCCAGAACTGTTCGAACGCTCACGGATGGCGATCTTCACCGTCGACCAGCAGCCCTTCCATCACATTCCCGATGGAATTCCGAATTTCAGCCATCTGCCAAAGCGATAAAACGAAAGCGGCGCCCGAGGGCGCCGCTTTATACTCATCTCGTCGGACGCAGGCTTAGGCTGCCTTTGCCTCGATCTGCTTTGCCTGTGCCGGCGCAGCGACAATCTCAATCCGGCGCGGCTTCAGCTCGTCCGGAATGTTGCGCTTGAGATCGATATGCAGAAGGCCGTTCTTGAGGGCCGCACCCTGCACTTCGACATGGTCGGCAAGCTGGAAGCGACGCTCGAAAGCCCGCCCGGCAATGCCGCGATGGAGAAACTGGGTGCTCTCAGCCGGCTCTTCAGCCTTCTCGCCCTTGATCGTCAGAACGTTGCGGTGGGCCTCGATGGAGATTTCTTCATCCGAGAAACCCGCAACCGCCATGGAGATGCGGTAGGCGTCGTCACCGGTCCGTTCGATGTTGTAAGGGGGGTAGCTCTGACCGGTCGTATCCGGCTGGGCCAGCGAGTCCAGCATGGTGAAAAGACGGTCGAAACCGACGGTCGAGCGATAAAGCGGCGTAAAATCAACGTGACGCATGGGTCTGTTCTCCTGTGAGCAACAAGGTTCGCGTATGTCCTGTCAAAGAAACCCGTTATGGCGTTTCCCTCAGGCCAGCGGCCCCGTCATCGGCGACCGCACACCACATTTGGGTCTGTCGCCAAGTGGTTTCAAGAGCTCCCGTCGCATGGTCTCAACATGAACGCCGGATGAACCACGCCTTCGGCCAGCATTCACCCAGCGCTTGCTACAACCGTCTCAACAACGAGGTCAGACAGCGCCAAACCGCCGTCACCGAGGCCGAGCCGGGTGTATCGTCCCTTCCTCCCGGATCGTCAGAGGCCGGAAGCAGCCATCGTGCTCTTCCGGCCTCTATCTTTTTCCGACGGTCAGCTTTCCGGCAAGTCGACGGGCGCGGAAAAGCCTTTGCAATTTGGCCAAAGCTTCCTATCACCATAGGCAGAAACTGATCCCGCCGGACCCAACTCACCCAGATGGCAGCGCCGCTTTACGAGACGACTGGCAATCCGATGCCACCCCATGCTGTCACCGGCACCTTCACGGCGCGTGACGGCAAGCAGCTGCGCTATGCGCGCTTTGCCGCGAGCGCGCGGCCGTTGCGCGGCACCGTCGTCATCCTGCCCGGACGCAACGAGTCGATCGAGAAGTATTTCGAGACCATTTCCGACCTGTCGCAGCGCGGCTTCGGCACCGCGATCTTCGACCTGCGCGGCCAGGGCGGCTCCGACCGTCTCGTGCGCAATCCGCGCCGTGGCCACGTCACCGACTTTCAGGATTATGTCGGCGACATCGAACCGTTTTTCCAGGACATCGTGCTGCCCGACTGTCGCGGCCCCTACTACCTGATCGGCCATTCCACTGGCGCGCTGGTAGCGCTGCTGGCAGCGCCCGGCCTGACCAACCGCGTGCAGCGGATGATGCTGCTGTCACCGCTGCTCGGGCTCTCCGCCACGGGGCTGTCGATGCGCAGTACCCACCGGCTTTGCAGTGCTCTGCATGCCGTTGGACTGGGCCAGCTCACCATGGCGCGTGGCGGCGTCGCGCCGTTTCAGGACAATACCCTGACCAGCGACCCCGAGCGCTACGCGCGCAATCTGGCAATCCATCAGGATCATCCCGAACTCGGCATCGACGGTCCGACCGCGACATGGGTGCGGGCCGTCTGCCACGCGCTCGACACGGCACAATCCGAACGCTTCCTGGCGACGGTGACGATCCCTATTCTCGTGGTGTCAGCAAGTGCCGACCGCGTGGTCGACACGCGCGCAACGGAACGCTACGTGCGCCGGCTGCGCACCGCATCGTTGCTGACGATCCAGGGCGCGCAGCACGAGTTGCTGCAGGAACGCGATATCTTCCGCGAGCAACTGCTCGCGGCGTTCGACGCCTTCATTCCCGGCAGCGCGCCCGACCCGTTCAGCCGCGCAGAAGCGTAAGCGCGGCGGCGTGCAGCTCCGGCGTCGCGGCAGCGACGATATCGCCCGCCTGTTCTGCCGGGCCGCCATCCCATGTCGTGATCACGCCGCCCGCCTGCTCGATGATCGGCACCAGCGCGATGATGTCGTAGGGCTGCAACCCGGTCTCGACCACGAGATCGACATTGCCGGCGGCAAGCATCGCATAGGCGTAGCAATCCGTGCCGTAGCGCGCCAGCTGCACCTGTGCCTCGAGCCGGTCGTAAGCAACCTTGTGGTCACCGACGAACAGCGCCGGCGTCGTCGTGCACAGAATCGCCTCCGCCACATCGGTGGTCTTGCGCGTGGTGATCTGCTTCGAGCCGTGCGGGCCTTCGTAGAACGATTGCTCGCCATCGCACCAGAACAGCTCGCCGATGAACGGCTGCGACATGATGCCGGCGACCGCGTCACCGTTGTCCGTCAGCCCGACCAGCGTGCCCCACAGCGGCATTCCCGAAATGAACGACCGCGTGCCGTCAATCGGGTCGATCACCCACTGGTAGCGCGCGTCGCCATTCTCAAGCCCGAACTCCTCGCCAAGGATACTATGCTCCGGATAGGTCGCGCGGATCAGCGCCCGGATCGCCTGCTCCGCCTCGCGGTCGGCCTCCGTGACCGGGTCGAACCCGGAGGTCAGCTTGTTGTCGACAAGCCCGGACTGACGAAAGCGCGGCAGGGTTTCCGCAGCAGCAGCCGCGGCGATCTTGCGCATGAAATCGGGCTCAATTCTCATCGTTCACCTTCTACAATTTTGGCGCATGCATAAATTTTATGCATAAAATACATCTGCTTGACATTGGTGCAGCGCAGCATAAACTCACATTCGAACAGGGTGACCTGTTCCCGCCCACTTTGGGCGTTTCCTCCCTAGACTTGGGCCGCGTCGTGAAAACGATGCGGTCTTTTTTTACGGGAAGGCTCCGGGAAACGGCTATTCCGCCGCGAGCGGCAGACCGTACAGTTCATATTCGGGCGTGGCCATGATTTCAGCCGCAAAGCGGGTCAGGTCGTTGGCGATCGCGGTAAAACCGGCGGTGCGCTCAAACGTGCGCTCATTCAGGTACAGCCCCCGATTCACCTCGATCTGCAAGGCGTGCAGGCCATGGGCCGGTCGGCCGTAATGCTCGGTGATGAAGCCACCAGCATAGGGACGGTTGAGAACGACGTTGTAGCCAAGCCGCGCCAGCGCCGTCACCGCTGCCTCGGCAAGTGCCGGTGCACAGGCAACGCCGAAGCGGTCGCCGACGATGAAGTCCGGCCTGATGCCGCCATCGCCGAGCCGGATGCTCGTCGGCATCGAATGACAGTCGATCAGCACCGAAAAGCCGAACTGCGCATGGGTTTGCGCCACAAGACGCTGAAGCTGGGCGTGATACGGCTTGTAGACGCCTTCGATCCGCTCGACTGCCTCGCTCAACGGCAGCTTGCCGGCATAAATCTCCTGCCCTTCGCCGACGAGGCGCGGCACTGTGCCCAGCCCGCCGGCCACCCGCGCCGAACGCGCATTGGCGTAGGGCGGCAGCGGGCTCTTGAACATGCGCGGGTCAAGCTCCCACGGCTCGCGATTGGCATCGAGATAGGCGCGCGGAAAATTGGCAGTCAAAATCGGGGCTCCGAGCCCGACCACGCCTGCAAACAACTCGTCGACGTAGCAATCTTCCGAACGGCGGATCGCCACCGCATCGAGCTTGCTCATCGCCAGAAAGCGCAGCGGATAATGCCGCCCGCTGTGAGGCGAGTTGAACACATACGGGACCCGCTGCTGCGCCGGGCTGCGCACCGCAAATGGCGGTGTGGTCGCAAAATCTGCCGATGCCGTCATGGAACTCCCGAAAGCCCGTCGTCGCGCGTGATCACCAAAGGCAGAAAGTGCCATTTGCCGCAGGTTCTGTCCAGCTTGGCGCGCGCAAACACCCCGGCAGCACCACCGCGCGTCACCCTATACACGCTCCATTCACTTGATCTTTACTGCCGCGGAATCATATACGGAGGATGACCGCGTACTTGCCCACTCGGCGGGCTGGTGCGGGAGTGATTCGGACGGGACCCAATGGCAAGAATACTTCTGGCAGAAGACGACGACGATATGCGCCGCTTTCTGGTGAAAGCGCTTGAAAGAGCAGGCTACGACGTCAGCGACTTCGACAATGGCGCAAGCGCCTATGAACGACTGCGGGAAGAGCCCTTCTCCCTGCTGCTGACGGACATCGTCATGCCTGAGATGGACGGCATCGAACTGGCGCGCCGCGCCACGGAGATCGACCCGGACCTCAAGGTGATGTTCATCACCGGTTTTGCGGCGGTGGCGCTCAACCCTGATTCGAAAGCGCCAAAGGATGCGAAGGTTCTCTCGAAGCCTTTTCACCTGCGTGACCTCGTCAATGAGGTCGAAAAAATGCTGCATGCAGCCTGAGGCAGACGGCGCTGTTTCAGAACGGCATTTAAACGGGACCAAACCGCTTTAAAGCTATTGACGACAGCGCCGGCTTATGGTGTATGCGCCGTTATTGGATGGGTGTGTAGCTCAGCGGGAGAGCACTACATTGACATTGTAGGGGTCACAGGTTCAATC
>JBEBXE010000162.1:0-7223 GCA_040391705.1 Aerobium aerolatum | reverse complement strand
CTCATTGCCCATGTCCGCAAGGAGATCGGGCCGATCGCCTCGCCCGACCTGCTGCAGTTTGCGCCCGGCCTGCCCAAGACTCGCTCCGGCAAGATCATGCGCCGCATCCTGCGCAAGATCGCCGAGGACGACTTCGGCGCGCTCGGCGACACCTCGACGCTGGCCGACCCCGCCGTCGTCGACGATCTGGTCGAAAACCGCCAGAACAAGCGGAAATAACGTAACGGAAATCCGCCTCTTGCGGGACTGCAGGATTGGCCCCACATTGAGGTCGTGTTCAACAAACTGGAAGGAGGTGGTCCAATGTCGAGTGGTTTCAACCGTAGCGTGGCCCCGGCGGATCGTCCTTTCGGGAAGCAGTCTTCCTGACAGGCGCGTGATGCGCGGCTGGGCCGCGCCACGGACGGAAACGCGGAAGGGCCGGTCGCAAGACCGGCCCTTTTCCGTTGCGGGGCGAAGACGCCGCTTACTTTGTCAGCGCAAGTCCTTCGATATTTCTTGCGATTGACTTGAACGCATTGTCGAGTTCTGCGCCGGAGGATGCGGCATAGAAGTGTTTTGTGCCACCACTATCCGGAGTCGCGCATTTCCTCATGACATCCTCGGCGGCGGAGGACAAATGGAACCCGATGGAGAATATCCGGATTCCCTTCTTTTTCATTTCCGCGCAGAGTAATTCAGAATTCTTCCAGTTCCTTGGCGTCTGATTTCGAAAATCTTCGCCGTGAGGAACTTCGTCGAAGCCGAGATTGAATTCACCATCCGTCATCAGGATAGCGAATTTCGATGTGTTCTCGGCGGCATAGGGAAGCGGCCGGTTCTCGGCAGGCAGGACTTTTGACCAGTTTGGTGACAGAAGATACCAGCTCCACTGAATACCAACGCGGCCGTTCGTCCATGCATACGGGTCAGCGATCAAACTCTTGATATGTGTCGTGAGACGATTCTGATCATGCGTCAGCGGGATCAAAGTCGACACAGAGCAGAATGTGAGACGATAGTCGCGATTGACCATCTGCACATCAGGACCATCGTCCGTAAGACGGGTTGCTACCCCCTCACGTTCCGTTGAGCAGACGTTACCATTCGATGCAGCAACTTGCTGTGCTCTCGGCAAAGCCGGTCCTTCGATGGAGGACCGGCGGTCTTGCTCCATGTAAACTGTATGCGACAGCATCCCAGCATTTACAGAATCGGCATAGGGAACCAGTGCGATTCGCACTCGTTCCCAACCCGCCCGATTGTTCGACAACAGGATCTGCACCGCGTTAGCAGCCGCATTCCGAAGGTCGATAATTCGCTGCCCACGCATAGATCCTGTGATGTCGAGCATCATGGCAACGTCGACTTTTCGGTCCGAGTAGAGCGCTGCTGATTCAGCCGTAATCTTCTGAAGGTTAGCAGCACCAAACAAGGCGAATGCCACATCGAGTTCGACACTTGCTTTCGCCGAAACGGTTTTGGCCGTCTTGTCGATGATGAGTTCATCGAGCTTCAGCCGCCCCTTCTCAGCATAGGCCCGCAAGCCATTGGCGCTCAGGAAGGCTTCCACCACTTTCGGGGCCTCGTCTTCCGAGATCACCCCCGTGGTGAGATCGCGCGCGGTCGATGTCACCGCCGAATCGAGCGCGGCCAGCAGATTGGATTTGGTCAGGGTGATCTGGCCGATGTTGACCGCATAGCCGGCAGCCAGCAGCAGGACCGGCGCGACCATTGCCATCATCATGCCGAAATTGCCCTGGCGATGACGCAGAAACCGCGTCACCAAACCGCTTAGTGATGTCACCACCCGCATCGCGTTCTCCATTTGCTACATGCCAGACACTCAGGTCATCACCGTGCATGGAGCGGGCCAATGTCGAGGCCCGCATCGGCAAAGAGAACGCAAACAACTATAAAAACAATCAACGCGGTCAATACTTCGCGATCTTACGGTTTACATATCCTTAATTAATCGCGAGGCGGGCCAGATCAACTGTCCCGTTGCAACACACATCTTGGTAGATGTCCTAAAAGTCGCACGCCATACCTTTGATTTCCCAATCGCCGTAGCGCGCCGGGTCGGTGCCGCCACGGCCGCCGATCTCCTTTGGAGCGGCAGCTTCCCGCGCGATCGCCTCAGCGCGGCGGGCTTCGGCTTCCGCCAGCGCACGCTGCGCGGCTGGCGTCAGGATGCGTGGCGTTGCGTCCGCTGCTTCGTCAGCCTGTCCCGCCATGGTCTCGTCCTTCATGGGAACCTCGTTCGACACATTGAATTTCCTTTACGCGCTGCCCATCATATAGAACGTTCAGCGGGTGGATTCGACCCGGTTTTGAACGTATCCGAGATAACGGAGTTCCCGGGATGAACGTCATCCGCACCGCAATGCTTCTGGCCCTGATGACCGCGCTGTTCATGGGCGTGGGTTATCTGATCGGCGGAGAGAGCGGCATGCTCATCGCCTTCGTCATCGCCGCCGGCATGAACCTCTTCAGCTACTGGAACGCCGACAAGATGGTGCTGCGGATGCACCATGCCGTCGAAGTCGACGAGCGCAACGCGCCTGAATACTTCGCCATCGTGCGCGATCTGGCCGGCCGGGCGCAACTGCCGATGCCAAAAGTCTACATCATCGACAATCCCCAGCCCAATGCGTTCGCCACCGGCCGCAACCCGCAAAATGCGGCTGTCGCCGCCACCACCGGCCTGTTGAAAAGCCTGTCGCCGGATGAGGTCGCCGCCGTGATGGCGCACGAACTGGCCCACGTGCAGAACCGCGACACGCTGACAATGACCATCACCGCGACGATTGCCGGCGCGATCTCGATGCTGGGCAATTTCGCCTTCTTCTTCGGCGGCAACCGCAACAACAACAGTCCTTTGGGCGGCATCGGCGTGCTGGTGGCGATGGTCGTTGCGCCGCTGGCGGCCATGGTGGTGCAGATGGCGATCAGCCGGACGCGCGAATACGCAGCCGACCGGCGTGGTGCCGAAATCTGCGGCCAGCCGCTGTCACTGGCCTCGGCCCTGAACAAGATCGCCAGCGGGGCGCAGCGCATCCACAATCCCGATGCCGAGCGCGCCCCGGCAACGGCGCATATGTTCATCATCAACCCGCTTTCGGGCGAGCGCATGGATAATCTGTTCTCGACGCACCCGAATACGGAAAACCGCATTGCAGCGCTGCAAAAGATGGCGCAAGAGTTCGGCGGCGGCACGGGCGGAAATCGCCCGGCTGCGCCAGCCCGGCCGCAGGCACCGTTTCAGCCTGCGCCTGGCGACGACACACCACAGCAATCCGGTCCATGGGGCGGGCGTCCAACCACGCCTCCCGAGCCGGAAAAACCACAACAGAACCCCTGGGGCCGAAATCCTACCGGGCCTCGGAGCGGCAGATCGTGACCACAGAATATCGCCACAAGGCCAGCAATCGCGCAAACTTCGTCGACGACGCCGACTTTCCCGGCCTGGCGGCGCGCAAGGCGGCGAGCCGGCTTCTGGCCGCCGTCATCGACGCCAAGACCTCGCTTGACGGCCTGACCGATCACGACAACGGCCACCCGCAGTTTCGCGCGCTCGAGATGCGCGACCGGGGGCTGGTGCGCGCCATCCTCACCACCGCGCTGCGGTTTCGCGGCACCATTGAGGCGCTGATCGCTGCACGGCTGGACCGCCCGCTGCCGGCCAACGCCCATGCGCTGTCGCATATTCTCCATGTCGCGGCGGCCCAGATCCTGTTTCTCGACGTGCCGGATTCGGCCGCCGTCGACCTCGCCGTGACGCAGGCCAAGGGCGATTCGCGCACGGTGCGGTTCTCGGGCGTCGTCAACGCCGTGCTGCGCGAGATATCGCGGCGCAAGGAGCGCGCGCTGCCAGCCGCGCTCGACAAGACTATCGATGTGCCCGAATGGTTCGAGAGCCGTCTCAAGACGGCCTATGGCGACGAGCGCACCGCTGCCATCTTGGCCGCGCACCGGCTCGAGGCCCCTGTCGACCTGACCGTGAAGAGCGACCCGGCGCGATGGGCCGCCGAACTGGGCGGCATCGAACTGCCGACCGGCACCGTGCGCCTGACCAATATCGACGGGCCGATCACCGCCCTGCCCGGCTTCGACGCCGGCGCGTGGTGGGTGCAGGACGCCGCCGCCTCGATCCCGGCGCAGATGTTCGGCGACCTCACCGGCAAGCGAGTCGCCGACCTGTGCGCCGCACCGGGCGGCAAGACCGCGCAGCTGATCAACGCCGGCGGACGCGTCACCGCGCTGGAACTGTCGGCCAACCGGGCCAAGCGCCTCGCCGGAAACCTCGCGCGTCTCAACCTCGAAGCCGAGATCGTCGTCTGCGACCTGATGGACTATGCGCCGGAAGAGCTGTTCGACGCCGTGCTGCTCGACGCGCCGTGCTCCTCGACCGGAACCGTGCGCCGCCATCCGGACGTGCCCTGGACCAAGGGTCCGCAGGACGTGACCAAGCTGGCCGGCGTGCAGGCGCGGATGCTGACACAGGCGGTCAAGCTCCTGAAGCCCGGCGGCATCCTCGTGTTCTCCAACTGCTCGCTCGACCCCGAGGAAGGCGAAGCGCTGTATGCGGCTTTCCTGGAAGACCACCCCGAGATGGCGCCGCTGCCGATGACGCCTTCGGAGCTGCCGTTCGCCGCCACCTTCCTCACCGACCATGGCGCGATCCGCACCACGCCGGACGGCCTCGACATGGGTGCGCCGGCGGTTTCCGGCCTCGACGGCTTCTACGCCGCACGGATGCAGCGCCGCGAATAGCGCCAAACTCCGCATTTGTCCTTCGCATGGAATCGGGAATGGCCTAGAGCTGTCTTGGCCACCCGATTCGCCGGGCGTGGCAGAAGGCCGCCATCCAGTCGCCAGACCCTGAAGCCGCCCGAAATCCCGTTCCACCTTTTCGGATTCATGGTCTAAGTTCTTAACCTGTTGTCGGGCGGCGGCGGCGATTCGGAGGGATGTCGAGTTGAGTATTGCTGGGGGTGACTCCCCGCAGATATGGGCGCTTGTCGCGGCCACGTTGTGGCGGCGCGCACGCTGCCGTCTGCGCGTTGGACCGCTCTATCGCTGGCGCTTCACCGGCCGCACCCCCGAACGCGTCCTCATCGCCCCGCCTGATCTGCGTCTTGCCGATCCGCAGATCGCCCAGGAAATCTATCACGGCCGCTTTCCGTTCGCCGGCTTCATGGTCGAAACCAATGGCGATTCGCCGTTCCTGACCGAGATCGCCAACCCGGCCTGGTTCTCGGCGCTGCACGGCTTTCGCTGGCTGCGCCACATGCGCGCCGCCGGAACGGAACTGGCGTCCGCCAATGCGCGCGCGCTGGTGACCGACTGGATCAGCCTGCACGGCCGCAAGATTGGCGGCGTCGCGTGGGAGCCTGCCATCACCGCCCGGCGGATCATCGCCTGGCTGCAGCATTCCGGCGTGGTGCTGCAGGGGGCCGAGTTCCCATTCTACCGCGCGTTCCTCAAATCGCTGTCGATCCAGATCCGCTATCTGCGCGCGATGACGCCGGAACTGCCGGACGGCGAAGACCGGCTGCGTGCCCGCATCGCGCTGGCCTTCGCGGCGCTGTCGCTGCCGGCGTCGCCGTCGGCGTTGCGCAGTGCGTCGAAGCAGCTGTCGATCGAACTCGACCACCAGATTTTGGCGGACGGCGGCCATATCTCACGAAATCCGGAAGCGGTGCTGGAACTGCTCGCCGACCTTCTGCCGCTGCGCCACACCTACTCCAACCAGGCGGAAACGCCGCCGGCAGCGCTGATCGGCGCGGTCGAGCGGATGCTGCCAGCACTGCGCTTCTTCCGTCATCAGGACGGAACACTGGCGCGGTTCAACGGCATGGGCGCCACCGGCCACGACCGTATCGCGGCGATCCTGCACCATGACGACACGGTCGGCGCGCCGCTGCTGCATGCGCCGCATTCCGGCTACGAGCGCCTGGCGATGGGACCGACGACCGTCATTGCCGACACCGGCCGGGCACCTCCGGTGGAGGTCTCGCACACCGCGCAGGCGGGCTGCCTGTCGTTCGAAATGTCGTCGGGGCGCAGCCATTTCATCGTCAATTGCGGCGTCGACACCTATGGCGCGGAAGATTTCCGGCCGCTGGCACGCTCGACCGCCGCGCACTCGACCGTGACGCTCAACGACACCTCGTCGGCCCGCTTCACGCTGTCGCGCGGCTTTGCCGATCTGCTCGGCGCACCACTGATCAACGGGCCGCAGGACGTTCCCTGCCAGCGGATGGATTCCGAGGGCATCCAGGCGTTTGTCGCCCAGCATGACGGCTACGCCCAACGCTTCGGGCTCTATCACGAGCGCGAGCTGATGCTGAGCGCGGGCGGCGCGATGCTGGAAGGCATCGACCGCGTGTTCCGCAAGGGCGGCGACGTCGCGCGGGCCAACGGGCGCGACAATGTGGTGGTCCGTTTCCACCTGCATCCGGACGTCGCGTTGTTTGAAAACGGTCGCCAGGATCTGGTGCTGCAATCGCCGCTCGGCGACCGCTGGGAATTCTCATGCGAAGAGTTGGCGGCGTCCGTCGAAGAATCGCTGTTCTTTGCCGGCGTTGGCGGGCCGCGCCGCGCGCACCAGCTGGTTCTGTCCTACAAAGCGTCGGAACACCCGGAGATCCACTGGCGATTGATGCGGGTGTAACCAACTTCGCGGCGTTGCGGCGTTTCCATTCGCGCGGTCATGTGATACGCCCCGGCGTCCCCTCCCCGCCGCAGATGGAGCCCGCGCACATGGCCGTCGCCTCGAAAAACATTCCCGCCCCAAATCTCGTCACCGCGCGCCGCGCGCTTCTGTCGGTGTCCGACAAGACCGGCCTCGTCGACCTCGCAAAGGCGCTGGTCGCGGCCGGCATCGAGCTGGTGTCCACCGGCGGAACCGCCAAGGCGATCGCGCAGGCCGGCATTGCGGTGAAGGATGTCTCCGACATCACCGGTTTCCCCGAGATCATGGACGGCCGCGTCAAGACCCTGCACCCGTCGGTGCATGGCGGCCTGCTGGCCATTCGCGATGACGCCGAGCATGTCGCCGCGATGGACGCGCACGGCATCGGCGCAATCGACATCGCCATCATCAATCTCTACCCGTTCGAGGACGTCCGCGCGTCGGGCGGCGACTACGCCGCCATCGTCGAGAACATCGACATCGGCGGCCCCGCCATGGTGCGCGCCTCGGCCAAGAACCACGCCTATGTCGCCATCGTCACCGA
>JBEBXE010000161.1:0-7286 GCA_040391705.1 Aerobium aerolatum | reverse complement strand
TCGTCTGCGGGTTGAAGACCGCGCCGACCGGGTTCTGCATCCAGCCATTGGCGATGAGGATCCACAGCGCCGAGAAGTTGGAGCCGATGGCGACTGCCCAGGTGGCGGTGAGATGGCCGAGGCGCGACAGCTTGTCCCAACCGAAGAAGAACAGGCCGACGAAGGTGGCTTCCATGAAGAACGCCATCAGCCCTTCGATGGCCAGCGGCGCGCCGAAGATGTCGCCGACATAGTGGCTGTAATAGCTCCAGTTCATGCCGAACTGGAACTCCATGACCACGCCGGTGGCGACGCCGAGGGCGAAGTTGATGCCGAACAGCACGCCCCAGAATTTGGTCATCTGGCGCCAGATGTCGCGGCCGGTCATGACGTAGACCGTTTCCATGATGGCCATCAGGGTCGACAGGCCGATGGTGAGCGGCACGAAGAGGAAATGATACAGCGCGGTGAGCGCGAATTGCAGCCGCGATAGGTCTACGACATTGAGGTCCATGGCTGGCTCCGGCGGTTTCGTCAGTCGGGTCTGAGCGTGGCGAGCAGGGTCGAAAAGTCAGGGTCGTGACGGCGGCAGTCGGCGGCGATGGTGCCGTCGCGCAGCCAGATCAGGCGGTCGGCCAGCGCGGCTTCGCGCTGTGTGTGAGTGGCCATGACTAAACTATGGCCGATGGCGCGGCTGGCAAGGCGGGCGATGACATCGCGGGCGGTGTCGCCGTCGAGGCCTTCGGTTGGTTCGTCGAGCAGCCAGACCGGGGCGTTGCGCAGCAGCAACCGGGCGAGCGCGAGACGGCGCGCCTGCCCGGCCGACAGACCGGCTCCGCCTTCGCCCAGTCGTGTGTCGAGCCCGGACGGCAGCGCGGCGACCACCGCATCGAGGCCGGCGGCGTGGAGGGCAGCCAGCATCGCGGCGTCGCTGGCGTCGGGATCGGCGAGCGCGAGGTTGCCCCGGACGCTGTCGCGGAACAGTTCGGTGCGCTGGGTGAGCAGGCTGGTCGGCTGGGTTCTGACCGTGCCGGAGGTCGGCGCGAGGTCGCCGGCAAGGGCTGCCAGCAGCGTCGACTTGCCGGCCCCGCTGACGCCGATGAGGGCGACGCGTTCGCCGGGGGCGACGGTGAGCGAGATGCCGGACAGGACCGGGCGGCTCGAGCAGGCGTGATGCAGCGTCACCGCGTCGAGCTGGACCGGCATGGCGCTGGCGGGTGCGGCGGCGGGCGCTGGCGCTGTTGGGCTCAGGCGCGGACCCAGACGCTGGGCGGCGAGCAGGGTGCGGCCGAACTCGACCGCGCCACGACGTAAGCCAGCGAACGGTTCGAGCACCGCGAGCGTCAACAGCACGCACAACGCGGCAACCGGCGCGCCGATCACGTCTTGCTCGGCCAGCACGGCTCCGGCGACGACCATGCCGGAGAGCAGCACGGTACCCAAAATGCCGAGGCCGAAGCTGACATTGGTTTCGGTGCGGTTCAACGCGAGGTCGGCTTCGCCGAGGCGCTGGTCGGCGGCGGTGACGGCGCGCAACTGTGCGCCGAGGCGGTTGGCCATGGCGAGATCGGCCTGGCCGCGCACGAGGTCGATGGTGCGGGCGCGCAAGGCTTCCAGCGCATGGGCGCGGCGGCGCGACGCGGCTTGCGCCCGCTGCCCGGCCATAAAGGGCAGGCCGAGCCCGACGCCGAGCAGGACGGAGCCGGCGACGAGCGCCAGCGTCGGGTCGACGAAGGCAAGGGCTGCGGCGAGCGCAAGGGCGGCACCGGCTGATGCCAGCGCCGGGACGATGACGCGCAGGTAGAGCGAATCGAGCGCGTCGATGTCGATGGTGAGCCGGAACAGCAGCCGCGACGGATGGTGCGCCAGCGCGTGGGCGGCGTCGGGCTGCGCCCAGCCGCGAAACAGTTTTTCGCGCAACAGCGCCAGCACACGCAACGTCGCGTCATGGGTGACCAGCCGTTCGCCATAGCGCGACGCGGTGCGGCCGAGCGCCAAAAGGCGGATGCCGGCGGAGGGCATGAAGACGTCGAAGGTCAGCGCCGTGGCGACGCTGGCTCCGGCCAAAGCGGTGGCGGCGAGGAACCAGCCCGACAGGCCGAGCAGCGCGATGCCGGCGAGCGCGGTGGTCAGGGACAGCAGCGCGCCACAGGCGAGCCTGCGGCGATCATGGCCCCAGAACAGCGCGAAGACGGGACGCAGGGTGCGCAGCATCGTCATGGCTGCACCTCGATCGCCGGAAGCGTGACGATGCGGTCGAGACGGGCGGCGAGAACGGGATCGTGGGTGGCGACGATCAGGGTGGTGCCGCTGGCGACGGCGAGCAGGCGTTCGATGACATCGTTGGCGGTTTCGCGGTCGAGATGCGCGGTCGGCTCGTCGGCAAGGATCAGCGCGGGGCGCGGTCCGGCGGCAGCGCGTGCCAGTGCCAGCCGCAAGGCTTCGCCGCCCGACAGGCCCGCGCCGCTTTCGCCGATGGGGGCGGAACCCCGCCTTGCCGCAACGTCCTCAAGCTGGACGGTGGCGAGGGCGCGGCTAAGCTGCGGTGTGCCGATGCCGGGGCGGCCGAGACGGATATTGCCGGCAAGCGTGCCGGAAAAGATGTGCGGCGGCTGGCCGAGCCAGGCGATGTGTGCACGCAACGTGGCGGCGGTGGCGGGCGTGAGCGGGGTGCCGCCGAGGCGGATGGTGCCGGCGGTGGCGGGCGCGAGCCCGGCCAGCAGCGCCAGCAACGTCGATTTGCCGCCGCCGCTGTGCGCCATCAGCGCGACATGCTCGCCGGGGCGGATCGACAGGTCGAGCCGGTCGAGCACGGGGTGGGACGGCGCGCCATAGTGGAACGACAGGGTGTCGGTTGCGACCGAGAACGGTGTGGCGCTGGGGGATGGTGCCGGGGCTTCCAGTGCGCCGACCAGCCTGGTGCCGCCGTCGGCCAGCCGTGCCAGCGCGTCGAGCCCGGCTTCGCCGGCGGCGCGGTCGTGCCAGACCGAGGACAGGTCGCGCAGCGGCTCGAAGAAGGCAGGCGCGAGCAGCAGGATGAACAGGCCCTGCGTCAGGGTGAGCTTTGCGCCCCACGCGCCAAAATTCAGCTCGCCGAGATAGTGGAAGCCGACATAGACGGCGACCAGCGCGACGCCAAGGGCGGCGAACAGTTCGAGCACGGCGGACGACAGGAAGGCGATGCGCAGCACCACCATGGTGGAGACGCGCAGCCGCTCGGCATTGGCATAAAGCTGGCGCGCGGTGCGGTCGACGGCGTCGAAGGCGCGGATGGTGGCAAGGCCGCGCAGCCGGTCGAGCAGGAAGGCGTTCATGTCGCTCATCTCGACCAGCTGGCGTTCGCTGGCCGCCTTGGCCTGCCAGCCGATCAGCGCCATGAAGACGGGGATCACCGGGGCGGCCATCAGCAGGACGAGGGCCGCAGCCCACGACAGCGGCGCGATGGCGGCAAGCAGCACCAGCGGCACGATGGTCGCCTTCATCCGCAGCGGCCGGAAGCGGGCGAGATAGGGCACGATGGCTTCGGCCTGTTCGGCCAGCGTGCTGGCGACAAGGCCCGACGACGGACGGCTGGCGTCGAGCGGCGACCGGCTGGCGACGGCTTCGGTGGCGCGATCTCGCAAGCGTGACAGCTGGGTGCGGGCCGAGGCGAAGGCGAGGCGGGTGCCGGTGCGGTCGAGGGCAGCGCGCAGGATGCCGAGCGCGAGGATGAGGGCGGCGGGCAGCAGGGCTGCGCTGGCGGGCGCGCCATCGGCGATGCCACCGATGGCAAAGGCGATCAGGGCGGCCTGCGGCAGCCAGATCAGGGCGGCTGCGACCTGCAGCGCGACGGCGGTGCGCAGCGGTGGGGGGGAGACGGTGGTGGTTTTGTCGGCAGGATTGTGGCTTTGCGCGGCTTCATGCAAGCCGGGCGCTCCGGGGGCAACGCGTGCTGTCGCTGCCTCGGTTGCGGTCATGGCTTGTCTGCCTCTTTCCGCCTGCGTCCCATGGAGACGATCTTCTCCTTGGCCTTGTCCGTGACATCAAGCAGGCGGGTGACCTTGGAGCCGAGAGACAACAGGGTCGCCAGCCGCTCGGTGTCGAGCCGCTTGATGTCATCGTACCAGTTGGTGACCTGTTCGATAAGACCGTGCATTTCGGCCAGGCGCGTGCGGGCAAACCGCTCCTCCTCGGT
Organism: Aerobium aerolatum; assembly: GCA_040391705.1. Lineage (GTDB taxonomy): Bacteria > Pseudomonadota > Alphaproteobacteria > Rhizobiales > Rhizobiaceae > Aerobium > Aerobium aerolatum_A. Next base: position 3,133 of record JBEBXE010000161.1, on the reverse strand, counting down.
GCGCGGCTCGACCATCAGCAGATCGCGCAGCACCGAGAGGGTGGGGTCGACTTCGCGCTTCTTGCGCTCCTCGGCCAAGTTGCGGAAAATCTGCCAGACATCCTCGGGCGCGGTGAAGAAGTCGCGCCGGTCGCCGGGAATGTGCCGGAGGATGACGAGGTTCCACGCCTGCAACTCGCGCAGGCTCATCGAGACGTTGGAGCGCGAGATGCCAAGCGCCTCGACGATCTCGTCGGCGCACAGCGGCTTGGGCGAGACGTAGAGCAGGGCGTAGATCTGGCCAACCGTGCGGTTGATGCCCCAGCGGCTGCCCATTTCGCCGAAATGCAGCACGAAGGCCTGGACGGTCGGAGTGAGATTCATCGGTCTGTTCTGAACTTTCAGGAATTACTGAAAGGAGTGTAACTGGTGGAGTGGGGGGCGGCAAGGGGCGGTTTGACGCGGGGCAGCAGGCAGTGGGCAATAGGCAGTAGGCAATGGGCAGTAGGGAGGGAACCTAGGCGCCGTGCGTGCTTCGAGGCTCGCTTTGCTCGCACCTCAGCATGAGGAAAGCGGTTGATGAAGCTGTAGGTCAGGTGGGCTTCACTGCCCGCTGCCCGCTGCCCACTGCCCACTGCCCCTCCAACCTCCCTCATCCTGAGGTGCGAGCGCAGCGAGCCTCGAAGGACGCACAAAGCTTCAGTCGTCGCCGGTGATCGTCAGTTCGACGCGGTCGGCGGCGAAGAGGGTTTCGGAGAGCTGGATGGCGTTGCCGTCGGCGTCTTCGTTGAGGGCGCGGGTGGCCAGCACGATGGCGCCGGGGGCGAGGCTGAGCAACGCCAGCACGGTGGCGTCGGCGTGGCGGGCGGTGATGGTGGTGGAGCGGCGCAGATAGTCGGCGACGCCGTGGCGGGCGAGCGCGGCGGTGATCGAGCCGGTGGCGGCAAAGGCGTCGGCGAGGCCGTCGAAACGGGCAGCGTCGAACCAGTGGGTGGCACAGGACAGCGGCCGTCCGTCGGCTTCGGCCAGCGTGTCGAGTTGCAGCACCGCTGCGCCGGGAGCGATGCCGAGGACGTTGGCGATGATGGCGTCGGCTGGAATGATCGATGTGGCGAGCAGGCGGTTGTGGCTGTGGCGCGCCTGACCTTCGAGATTGGCCGAGAACCGGGTGCGGCGGCCCACCGCGTAGGAGATGCGGCGGCCGTGCTCGACGAAGGTGCCGCGTCCCTGCTCGGCGCGCAGCACGCCTTCCTGCACCAGGGCTGCGATGGCGCTGCGTACCGTGTGGCGGTTGACGCCGAACGTTTCGGCGAGCGCGATTTCGGGCGGCAGCTTTTCGCCCTCGGGGAATTGCCCGGCGGTGATGGTGTGGCGGATACGGTCGGCGATCTGCCGCCATAAAGCGACGCCGCTGCCGCGGTCCATCGTTGGTGTCATCGGTCTCGTCCCTGTCACAGCCCTGTCATCCAGCGCCGCTAGGTGTAGCGCATCAGATGTTTAGTTGTCTAGATCAATAGACAATAACCAATCGAGGTGACGATGATGCGGCAGGAGGCCATGGCGGTTCTCGCCAACGCAAATGCAAGCGAGATGGCGCGGCTCTGGAGCGAGACGGGCTTGGCGCTCGCGGCCGAGCCGGTGCGCGGCCCCGAGACCGGGCTGGTGACGGTGCGCGGGCGCATCGGCGGCGGCGGCGATCCGTTCAATCTGGGCGAGGCGACGGTGACCCGCGCCACGGTGCGGCTTTCGACCGGCGAGATCGGCCATGCCTATGCGCTGGGTCGCGATGAGGCCAAGGCGACGCTGTCGGCGACGATCGATGCCGCCTTGCAACGCCTCGACCATGCCGCGCTGATCGAGACGCGGGTGCTGGCACCGTTGCGCAGCGCGCAGGCTGAGGCGCAGACGCGCAAGCAGGCCGAGACGGCGGCGACCAAGGTCGATTTCTTCACGCTGGTTCGAGGAGAGGACTGATGCAGCTGACCCATATTGAAGGCGGCTTTGCAGCCCCGGTGTTCGACAGCCAGAGCGTGTTTCGCGCCGTGATGGATGCGATGGCGCAGCCGGGGACGGTGCAGGCCGTCAGCGTTGCAACGCAGCCGCCCGCGCCGCTGTCGCCGGTCGCCGCCGCCGTGGCGCTGACCTTGTGCGACCACGACTCGAAGCTGTGGCTGGATGCGCCGTTGCGCAGCGCTGGCGCGGTTGCGCCGTGGCTGGGGTTTCACACTGGTGCACCGTTGGTAGCGGAAGAGGGCGAGGCGCAGTTTGCGCTGGTGGCTGATGCCGCAGCGCTGCCGCCGCTGGCGCGGTTTGCGCAGGGCACGCAGGAGTTTCCCGACCGTTCGGCAACGTTGATCCTGCAGGTGCAGGCGTTCGACGGCGGGCCGGTGCTGGTGCTCGAGGGGCCGGGCATCGAGACCCAGGCGCAGATCGCGACGACCGGGTTGCCTGCTGATTTTCTCGTGCAATGGCGGGCCAACAACGCGCTGTTTCCGCGCGGCGTCGACCTGATCCTGACCGCGCCGGAGGGCATCGTCTGTCTGCCGCGCACCACCCGTATTTCGCTATTGGAGGATTGAGCCATGTATGTGGCTGTGAAAGGCGGCGAAGCCGCCATCCATAACGCCCACCAGCTTTTGGCTGACCGGCGGCGCGGCGACCGTTCCGTTCCCGCATTGGCGCTCGACCAGATCGTCGAGCAGCTGGCGCTGGCGGTCGACCGGGTGATGGCCGAAGGCTCGCTCTACGACCGCGAGCTGGCGGCGCTCGCCGTCAAGCAGGCGCGCGGCGACATGATCGAGGCGATCTTTCTGGTGCGGGCCTACCGCACGACGCTGCCGCGCTTTGGCTATACGCGTCCCGTCGATACCGGGGCGATGCTGATCGAGCGGCGGGTGTCGGCGACCTACAAGGACCTGCCCGGCGGCCAGCTGCTCGGACCGACCTTCGACTACACCCACCGTCTGCTCGACCCGGCGCTGGCTTCGGATGCCCCGGTCGACGAACCGTTGCAGCGGGAGGATGTTGGCGAAGCGGCGCTGCAGGTGTCGGTGATCCTGGCGCAGGAAGGGCTGATCGAACCGGATGGCGCGATGCCGGACGGCCATGTCGCCGGCGACATCACCCGCGAGCCGCTGGAGTTTCCGATGGCGCG
>JBEBXE010000160.1:0-7295 GCA_040391705.1 Aerobium aerolatum | reverse complement strand
TCCTACGAACTGCGCTCGCCGCTGACCAACATCATCGGCTTCACCGAGCTTCTGGCGCAGGAAACCACCGGGCAGCTGACCGAGCGCCAGCGCGACTATGTCGGCCACATCGCCTCGTCGTCGTCGGAACTGGAGACCATCGTCGACGACATTCTCGACCTGGCGACCGTTGATGCCGGCATCATGGAGTTGGAGATCAGCGAAGTCGCGATCGAACAGACGGTTCGTTCGGCCGCCGACCTGGTGTCGGAGCGGCTGCGCGAACATCGGATCGGCCTCACGATCGACCTCGGCCGTGCGCCGGCAACCTTCAAGGCCGATGAAAACCGCATCCGTCAGGTGCTGTTCAACCTGCTCAGCAATGCCGCCAACTATGCGCCGGAAGGCTCGTCCATTGTGCTCGCCTGCGAGCGCACCCCGGCGGGCGTGAGCTTCTCGGTCCACGACGACGGGCCCGGCATTCCGGACGACGTCATCGACACCATCTTCAAGCGCTTCGAGCCGCGCGCCAATGGCGGGCGTCGACGCGGCGCGGGGCTGGGCCTGTCGATCGTCAAGAGCTTTGTCGAGCTGCATGGCGGCCGCGTCCAGATCGAAACCGGAGTGGACGAAGGCACGACCGTCAACTGCCATTTCCCTCTGGCCCCCGAAGGCTTTCTCGCGGCGGCGGAATAGATCATGACCCCACAACGGGTGCTGCTGACGCTCGATCTGCACGACGAGACCGCGTCCAACCAGCTTGGTGAAGACATTGCCGCCGCGCTGCGCGCTGGCGACGTGCTGCTGCTTTCCGGCGATCTCGGCATGGGCAAGTCGACGCTGGCGCGCGCGATCATTCGCGCCATGGCTGACGATGCGGCTCTGGACGTGCCGAGCCCGACCTTCACGCTGGTGCAGGCCTACGCAACGCGCGTGCCGATCCAGCACTACGACCTCTATCGGCTGGGCGTGCCCGAGGAACTGGAAGAACTCGGCTTTGCCGACGCCATCGAGCACGGTGCGGTGCTGGTGGAATGGCCGGAGCGGGCCGCCGACGACATGCCGCACGATGCGGTGCGGCTGAGCCTGTCGGAACAGGGGCAGGGTCGCGTGGCCGTCATCGACGCGCCGGACGGGTTCGCCAAGCGGCTGCAACGCTCGCTGACGATCCGGCAGTTTCTCGACCGATCCGGCTGGCAGGGCGCGTCGCGTCATTTTCTTGTCGGCGACGCCTCGACGCGCGCCTATGAAACCGTTCGCACACCGGATGGCGAAGCGCTGATCCTGATGAACGCGGCGCGCCAGCCCGATGGCCCACCGATCCGCGACGGCAAGCCCTACAGCCGCATCGCCCATCTGGCCGAATCGGTGACGCCGTTTGTCGCCATTGCCAAGGTGCTGCGCGACCAAGGCTTTGCGGCCCCGGCGATTCCTGCGGCCGATCTCGACAACGGCCTGCTGCTGGTCGAAAACCTCGGCACCGACGGCGTGCTCGATGAAGACGGCACGCCGATCCCGGCGCGCTATATCGCGTCTGCCGAGTTGCTGGCGCAGATGCACACGCGCCGATGGCCGGACCGCATCGAGGTCGAGCCCGGCACGGTGCATGTCGTTCCGACCTATGATCGCGTTGCGCTGGCGATCGAAACCGAGCTGATGACCGACTGGTATCTGCCCTCGGTCACCGGCACCGCGACCAGCGACGACGACCGCGCCGCGTTCGGTGCCGCCTGGGCGCAAATGTTCGACCTGCTCGACCACGCTGAAAAGACGCTGGTGCTGCGCGATTATCATTCGCCCAACATCATCTGGCGGGCAGACCGGCAAGGGCACGACCGCGTCGGCATCATCGACTTTCAGGACGCGCTGATCGGTCCGTCCGCCTATGATGTCGCGTCGCTGGCGCTGGATGCGCGGGTGACGATCTCGCGTGAGCTGGAGCAGCAGATCGTTGACGCCTATTGCGCCGCGCGCGCCGCCGCAGGCGACTTCGACCGGGCGCAGTTCGAGACCGCCTATGCGATCATGGCGGCGCAGCGCAACACCAAGATCATCGGCATCTTCGTCCGTCTCAACCAGCGCGACGGCAAGCCGGCCTATCTCAAGCACCTCCCGCGCATCCGCGATTATCTCGCCCGCGCGCTGGCGCATCCGCAGCTGGCGCCGCTGGTGCCGCTCTATCGCAAGGCCGGAATTCTGTGAGCGGGCTGCCGCGCACCGCCATGGTTCTGGCGGCGGGTCTCGGCAAACGGATGCGGCCGTTGACCGATCACACGCCGAAACCGCTGATCAAGATAGCCGGCAAAACATTGCTCGACTGGGGGCTGGATACGCTGGCCGATGCGGGGGTGGAGACGGCGGTCGTCAACACCCACTATCTCGGCGACCAGATCGCCAGCCACGTCGCGATACGGCAGCAACCGGCGATCACGATTTCGGACGAAAGCGACCGGCTGCTCGATTCCGCCGGCGGCATTGTGCGCGCCTTGCCGCTGCTGGGGCAGGCTCCGTTCATCATTCTCAACGCTGATACGTTCTGGATCGATGGGCCAGAAGGGGGGCAAGCGCCGGATTTGCAGCGCCTCGGGCTTGCATGGGACGGCGCGCGCATGGATAGTCTGCTCATGCTTGCACATCCCGACAAGGCCACCGGTCATAGCGGCTCGACCGACTTTCTCGTCGACGCGCAGGGCCATCTGACGCGCGCGCATGGCAGCGCCGACGGCTTCATCTATGCCGGTGCGGCGATCCTGCATCCGCGCATCTTCGAGGGCGCGGTGGCTGAGCCGCATTCGCTCAACCTCTATTTCGACCGCGCCATCGCGGCGGGCCGGCTGTTCGGCCTGGTGATGCACGGGCACTGGATCACGGTCGGCACGCCTGACGCCATCGCACCGGCGGAGGCAGCCGTCGCGCGCGGGGCGGCGCGATGACGCCGCGTGTCCTGTCGATACCGGCCGGGGTCGAGTTCCTTCCGGAACTCGCAGATGCGCTGCTGTCGGGGCGGCTGGTTCACGGATTCACGTGGAACGGCGACCCGCTGAAACTGGCCGAAGCCACCATCTATGTGCCGACTCGGCGCGCGGCGCGCGCCTTGCGCAGCGAGTTTGTCGACCGGCTTGGCGGTAAATCGGCGATTCTGCCGACGATCCGGCCGCTGGGCGAATTCGACGAGGACGCAGCGCTGTTTGAAAGCGGCTCCACCGACGATCTGGCGCTCGACCCGCCGATCGGCGAGATGGACCGCGTCCTGCTGCTCAGCCCGCTGGTGCGGGCGTGGAAGCGGCGGCTGCCGTCGCATGTCGCGGCGTTGTTCGGCGAGGACATCGTCGTGCCCGCATCGCTGGCCGATGCGATCTGGCTGTCGCGCGATCTGGCGGCGCTGATGGACGAGATCGAGACCGGCGGCGCGCACTGGGCGCGTCTGGCCGATCTGGTCCCGGCCGATCTGGCCAATTGGTGGCAGGTGACGCTGGAGTTTCTCGAGATCGTCACCACCGCCTGGCCCGCACTTCTGGCGGAACGGGGACGTTCGAACCCCGCCAGCCATCGCAGCGCTGTCATCCTTGCCGAAGCCGAACGCCTGACCCGGAATCCGCCCGTCGGTCCGGTCATCGTTGCTGGCTCCACCGGCTCGATCCCGGCGACGGCGCAGCTTCTGGCGGCAATCTCCAAGCTGCCGCTCGGCGCCGTGGTGCTGCCGGGGCTGGACAAGCTGGCGGACGCCGACAGCTGGGCCGAGATCGGCAATGCCGATGGGCCGCCGTCGGTGTTCGGCCATCCACAGGGCGGCCTGAAGAAGCTGCTCGGCGTGCTGGGCATCGACCGCGGCGAGGTCGAGGAACTGACGGTGCCGCAGCCCGCCATCGCGCAACGGATCGCGCTGGTCAACGAGGCGCTGCGGCCGGCGGAAACCACCGACGTCTGGGCGACGCTCGACATCACTACCGACCCGGCTGCCTTTGCCGATGTCAGCCTGATCGAAGCCGCCAACGAGCGCGAGGAAGCGCTGTCGATTGCCATCGCCCTGCGGCTGGCGATCGAGGACGGCAAGAGCTTTGCCGCCTTGGTCACCGGCGACCGCGCGCTGGCGCGCCGGGTGTCGGCGGAATTGCGCCGCTTCGGCATCGAGGCCGACGATTCCGGCGGCACGCCGCTGACGACCACGCCGCAGGCAACGTTTTTCCATCTGCTGCTGGAAGCGGTATTCCGCCCCGGCGATCCCGTAGCGTTGATGACGCTGCTGAAGCATCCGTTGCTGCATGCCGGCTTCAGCCGTGCTGACGTGCGCGCTGCTGCCGAAGCCATCGACCTTGTAGCGCTGCGCGGGGCGACGGGCAGGCCCGACATTTCGCGGTTGCGTGAGGATTTCGAACTGCGGCTTGGCAAGCTGACGGCCGATCCGCGCAAACCGTTCTGGCACGAACGCCTGTCGGCCGACCGGCTCGACAAGGCGCGCGCGCTGCTCGATGCGATGACGGCGGCGGCCGCCGACCTTGTGGACGTGCGCGGCCAGGACGTGTCGATGAAGCAGATCGCGGCGCTGTCAGTGTCGTGTTTTGAGCGCTTTGGCTGCGACGAGAATGGCGGTTTTGCTGCGCTCTATGGCGGCGATAGCGGCGAGGCGTTTGCATCGTTCCTGCGCTCGCTGGTCGGCGTCACCGCCGATGTGGTGCTGGAAGCCGGCGAGTGGCCGGACGTGTTCACGGCGTTGATGGCCGGCGCGTCTGTAAAACCGTCGATCACCGGCGACCCGCGCATCGCCATCTGGGGCGCGCTGGAAGCGCGGCTGCAAAGCGTCGACACGCTGGTGCTCGGTGGCCTCAACGAGGGGTCGTGGCCGCGCAAGGCCGAGCCGGATCGCTTCATGTCGCGGATGATGAAGGCCGGGCTCGACCTCGATCCGCCGGAAAAGCGGATCGGCCAGGCAGCGCACGATTTCGTCATGGCGATGGGCGCACGCAAGGTCGTGCTGACGCGTTCGGCGCGCACCGGTGACGCACCCGCGCTGGCGTCGCGCTGGCTGCAGCGGCTCAAGACCTTTGCCGGCAAAGAAATGCTCGACCAGATGGCGGATCGCGGCGCCGACGTGCTGCACTGGGCGCGCAATCTCGACCAGTCGCCGCCGCTGCCGTTTGCGCCGCGCCCGTCGCCGCGTCCGCCGCTGGAGCTGCGGCCCAAGCATTTCTCCGTCACCGAGATCGAGACGTTACGCCGCGATGCCTATGCCGTCTACGCGCGCCGTATTCTGCGACTGCAACCGATCGAACCGCTGCTGCGTGACCCCGGCGCTGCCGAGCGCGGCACGCTGTTTCACGACGTCGTTCACGCCTTTTCCATCGCCGGCATCGACCCTGCTGCTGCGGAGGCGCAAGCGCGCTTGGTCGAAATCGGCAGGCAGGAATTCGACAAGGCGGCGCTGCCGCTCGACATCGATGCGGTGTGGTGGCCGCGTTTCGTCGAGATGGCGGGCCATTTCATCGCCTGGGAGCGCGGCCGGCCTGCAGGCATCAAGGCGCGCCTTGCCGAAATCCGCGCCAGCCGCACCGAGATCGGCCTGACCGGCGTCACGCTGTCCGGCCGCGCCGACCGGATCGACGTGCGCGTCGCCGACATGGCCGACATCATCGACTTCAAGACCGGCTCGTCGCCGTCCAAGGCACAGGCGCATACGCTGCTGGCGCCGCAGCTGGCGCTCGAAGGCGCGCTGATGATGCGCGGCGCGTTCCGGGATATCGGCTCCCAGACACCGTCGGAATTGGCCTATGTGCGGATGAAGGCGAATGGCGACGTCGCCGAGGAATCGATCCTCGACTACAACCGCCAGATTCGGTCCGCCGTCGACCTGTCCGATGAAGCCTGGATGCGGCTGGAGAAGCTGGTGTCTCATTACGCTGCCGAATCGACCGGCTATCTGTCGCGGGCGCTGCCGTTCCGCGAGGGCGATGTCAGCGGTTACTATGACCATCTCGCGCGCGTGCTCGAATGGTCCGCCGGCGGCGAGGGCGCTGTCGCCGGGGGAGACGGCGAATGAGCGGTCCGTTCATCATTCCCGACGACACCCGCATCGCCCAGGCGACGGCCTCGACGCCCGACATCTCGGCCTGGGTGTCGGCCAATGCCGGCTCGGGCAAGACCCACGTGCTGGCCAGCCGGGTGATCCGGCTGCTGCTGCGCGGCGTCGACCCGTCGCGCATTCTCTGCCTCACCTATACGCGCGCCGCCGCCGCCAACATGGCCAACCGGGTGTTTGCCAACCTGTCGCGCTGGACGATGCTGCCGCAGGAACAACTGGCGCAGGAAATCGCCGATCTGGAAGGCGCAGCACCCAGTGACAAGAAACTCAAGCTCGCCCGTCAGCTGTTTGCGCGCGCGCTGGAGACGCCGGGCGGCCTGAAGATCCAGACTATCCACGCCTTCTGCGAGGCGGTGCTGCACCAGTTTCCGCTCGAGGCCAATATTGCCGGGCATTTCGAAATGCTCGATACCCAGATGGAAGCGGCGCTTGTTGGCGAAGCGCGCCGCGAGATGATTGCGCTGGCGGCGCAAAACGCCGACGCCGCGCTGGCGGAAGCGTTTGCAACCGTGTTGCAGGTGGCCGGCGAAAGCGGGCTCGATGCGCTGCTCGGCGCGATTGTCAGCCAGCGCGACGCGTTGCGCGCCTTCCTGTCGCAGATCAGCACGGGGGACGGGCTGTTTCTGCCGCTGTTTGAGGAATTCGGCTTTACCGGTTTGGAGACGGCCGACACGCTCGCAGCCTCCATCCTGCCCGACCGCACCTTCACGCCGGAACTGGCGCGGGCCATTGCCAGCCGCGCGACGGCCGCCGGCAAGGCGATCGCCGAAAAGTTCGCCGGCGATCTGATCGAAATCTTCGCCATGACCGACCCGCAGCATCGCCTGACGGCGTTGCGCGGCGCGTTTCTGACCAAAAAGGCAGGCGTCTGGGCACCAAAGTCGGCAAGCCGTATCATGGCCAAGGGGGTCGGCGAATATTTCCCCGACTTTGCTGATGAGTTCGAACGGTTCGCCGGCGACATCGACGCGGCGTGCGACCGGGTCGGTCTGCTGTCGATGCTGACTGGCACCAAGGCGGCGCTGACCATCGCCGACTGGCTGATCGGCCGCTATGAGCGGTTGAAAAGCGCACGCGGCTTCCTCGACTTCAACGATCTGATCACCCGCACCGTGGCGCTGCTGGCGCGTGAAGACGCCGGCGCGTGGGTCCAATACAAGCTCGATCAGGGCATCGACCACGTTCTGCTCGACGAGGCGCAGGACACCAGCCCGGACCAATGGGCGGTGGTGAAGGCGCT
>JBEBXE010000159.1:0-7316 GCA_040391705.1 Aerobium aerolatum | reverse complement strand
TGTGCTCGATGACGACCACGGTGTTGCCCTGGTCGACGAGTTCCTGCAACAGCTCTAGCAGCTTGGCGACATCGTGGAAGTGCAGGCCGGTGGTTGGCTCGTCAAGAATGTAGAGCGTCTTGCCCGTCGCCTTGCGCGACAGTTCCTTGGCAAGCTTGATGCGCTGGGCTTCGCCACCCGACAATGTCGTCGCCTGCTGGCCGATCTTGATGTAGCCGAGCCCGACCTTGTCGAGCGTTGCCAGCTTGTCACGCACGACGGGAACCGCGGCGAAGAACTCGACGCCTTCCTCGACCGTCAAATCCAGCACGTCGGCGATGGAATGGCCCTTGAACAGCACTTCCAGTGTTTCGCGGTTGTAGCGCTTGCCGTGGCAGACATCGCAGGTGACGTAGACGTCGGGCAGGAAGTGCATCTCGATCTTGATGACGCCGTCGCCCTGACACGCCTCGCAGCGACCGCCCTTGATGTTGAACGAGAACCGTCCCGGCTGGTAGCCGCGCGCCTTGGATTCCGGCAATCCGGCGAACCAGTCGCGGATTGGGGTGAAAGCGCCGGTGTAGGTGGCCGGGTTGGAGCGCGGCGTGCGGCCGATCGGGCTTTGGTCGATGTCGATGACCTTGTCGAGAAACTCCAGCCCCTCGATGCGATCATGCTCGGCCGGGTGCTCCCGCGACCCCATGATGCGGCGCGACGCCGCCTTGAACAGGGTTTCGATCAGGAACGTTGACTTACCGCCGCCCGAAACGCCGGTGACGCAGGTGAAGGTGCCCAACGGGAATTCCGCCGTGACGTTCTTCAGATTGTTGCCACGCGCGCCAACAACCTTGATCCGCTTGCCCTTTTTGCCGGGTCTGCGCTCCGCAGGCACAGCAATGCCCATGGCGCCTGACAGATACTGGCCGGTCAGCGAATTCGGGTTGGCCATCACTTCGGCCGGTGTGCCTTGCGCGATGATCTGTCCGCCATGAATGCCCGCCGCAGGGCCGATATCGACGACGTAGTCGGCGCTCAGCACCGCGTCTTCGTCATGCTCGACGACGATGACGGTGTTGCCGAGATCGCGCAGGTGTTTCAGCGTGTCGAGCAGGCGCTCATTGTCGCGCTGGTGCAGGCCGATGGACGGCTCGTCGAGCACGTAGAGAACGCCGGTCAGCCCCGACCCGATCTGCGAGGCAAGCCGGATGCGCTGGCTTTCGCCGCCGGACAACGTTCCGGAGTTACGCGCCAGCGTCAGATAGTCGAGGCCGACATCGTTGAGGAACCGCAGCCGTTCGCGGATTTCCTTGAGGATGCGGGTGGCGATTTCATTCTGCTTGTCGCTCAGCACGGCGGGAAGCTCGGTGAACCAGGTCACCGCCTTGCGGATCGACATTTCGCTGACTTCGCCGATGTGCAAGCCGGCGATCTTCACCGCCATCGTTTCGGGCTTCAGACGATAGCCGCCACAGGACGGGCAGGGCGTCGATGACATGAAGCGCTCGATCTCCTCGCGCATCCACGCCGACTCGGTTTCCTTCCACCGCCGTTCGAGATTGGTGATGACGCCTTCGAACGTCTTGGTCGTCTTGTAAGCGCGCAAGCCGTCATCGTAGTTGAACTCGATCTTGCGATCGCCGGTGCCGCGCAGGATGGCGTGCTTGGCGTCCTCCGGCAGGTCGCGCCAGCGGTCGCCGATGTTGAAGCCATAGGCGTTGCCGAGCGCTTCCAGCGTCTGCGTGTAATAGGGTGACGATGACTTCGCCCACGGCGCAACCGCACCTTCGCGCAGTGACACATGGTCTTCCGGCACGATCAGATTGGGATCGATGGCGCGCTGGGTGCCGAGCCCGTCGCAGGTCGGGCAGGCGCCGAACGGGTTGTTGAACGAAAACAGCCGCGGTTCGATTTCGGGAATGGTGAAGCCGGACACCGGGCAGGCAAATTTTTCGGAGAACAGAATCCGCTCGTGGGTTTCGTTCTTCGACTTGTTGACCGCCGTTGCGCCAGTCTGGTCCGCTGACAGCGGCTTGTCGGCAAATTCGGCGACCGCCAGCCCTTCGGCCAGTTTCAGCGAGGTTTCGAGCGAGTCGGCGAGGCGGGACGCCAAATCCGGCCGCACCACGACACGGTCGACCACGACATCGATGTCGTGCTTGTACTTCTTGTCGAGCGGCGGCACGTCGGCGATTTCGTAGAAGACGCCATCGACCTTGACGCGCTGGAACCCCTTCTTCTGAAGCTCGGCCAGTTCCTTCTTGTATTCGCCCTTGCGACCGCGAACCATCGGCGCGGTGATGTAGAGCCGTGTGCCTTCCTCCAACTCCAGAACCCGGTCAACCATCTGGCTGACGGTCTGGCTTTCGATCGGCAGCCCGGTCGCCGGCGAATAGGGAATGCCGGCGCGGGCAAACAGCAGGCGCATATAGTCGTAGATTTCGGTGACGGTACCGACGGTCGAGCGTGGGTTCTTGGAGGTCGTCTTCTGCTCGATGGAGATGGCGGGCGACAATCCGTCGATCTGGTCGACGTCCGGCTTCTGCATCATCTCCAGAAACTGGCGCGCATAGGCCGACAGGCTCTCGACATAGCGTCGCTGCCCCTCGGCATAGATGGTGTCGAACGCCAGAGACGATTTTCCCGACCCCGACAGGCCGGTCATGACAATCAATTTGTCACGTGGCAGGTCAAGATCGATATTCTTGAGATTATGCTCGCGCGCGCCGCGAATAGAAATGAACTTGTGATCCGCCATGGCTCGCTGTTGCCCTGCTTGCAATTCGTGGAAGGCCGTTTGTCAGCCTACGCCCATATGGTGCTTGCAAAGGCGCACGTCGAGACACCCGGTGGCAAACACCTGGCTTTTCACGCATTCGGGCGGCAAGGGCAAGGAAAAAAGAACAGAGAGCGAACGTGTTCCTGACACCCTTATGGCAGGAATGACACGCTCGGCGATGTTGACACCAAACCAGGTTGGGGATTGCGCGCAACGGCATTGAGCCTTTTGCAGGCCAAGGATATTCAAGGGCATCATTTAGGACGTTTTTGAGGGATCTTTGATGCGCGCAGCGATCGGCACCGTATTTGGCGGCTTTCTGGGACTGGCGTTGCTTGCTCCGGCAGCTTCGTTCGCTCAGGAGATGATTGACGCGAAGACCCCCGAACGGGTTGCGGAAATTCTCAAGGGCTTCGGCATTGCCCGGGTTGGGGCGTCGTCCAACGGCGACCCGCAGATCAGCGGCCGCACCAAGGGCAAGACGTACGAGGTGTTCTTTTTCGGTTGCGAAGACAACAAGGATTGCCGCAACATCCAGTTCTGGGCCTATTGGGACCAGCCAGCGCCGCTTGAGGTCATCAACAGCTGGAACAAGCAGACCCGCTTTGGCCGCACTTACCTTGATGACGACAACGATTTGGTTCTGGAATTCGCCGTCAACCTGTCGCACGGCATCGACGATCGGACGCTGGAAGACAACGCCGATGTCTGGATGCGGATGCTGGAGGGCGTTGAGGAGGACATTTTGGGGAAATGACCTACATCATTTCCAAAATTTCCAAATCTTGACAGGGCGATCGAGAAGAACATAATGAGAACACAATGAATAGCTTGTGGGCGCGTTCATAAAGATGAATCAATAGCTGGCTGGCAGCGACCCAGTCGTGTAGTCGCCGCGAGATAATTTCGGACAAGCGCAGGAGTATGTAATGGCTGGTAGCGTCAACAAGGTCATTCTGGTCGGCAATCTGGGTGCCGATCCGGAAATCAGGCGCCTGAACTCCGGGGATCCGGTTGTGAATCTGCGGATCGCAACGTCGGAATCCTGGCGTGACAAGTCGAGCGGCGAGCGCCGTGAGAAGACGGAATGGCACAGCATCGTCATTTTCAACGACAACCTCGCCAAGGTTGCCGAGCAGTACCTGAAGAAGGGTATGAAGGTGTATCTGGAGGGAGCGCTCCAGACGCGCAAATGGCAGGACCAGACGGGGCAGGACCGCTACACGACCGAAATCGTGCTGCAGAAGTTCCGTGGCGAGCTGCAGATGCTGGATTCGCGCGGCGAAGGCGGCGGCGGGCAGGTCGGCTATGATCGCGGCGGCTCCGAGGGCGGTTCCAAGGGAAGTTCCCAGGGCGGCGGCGGACGTGGTGGTTCCGACTTCGGGCAGTCGGCTCCGGCGGACGACCGTGGCGGACGCGGCGGTGGCTACGGCCGTGATCTGGACGACGAAATTCCGTTCTGATGTGTGCCTTGTGCGAGGCGGCCGGGCAGGCGGTGGAGTTCTCCGTCACCAGCCGCCCCGCCCATAGATTGGCAGGCCTGTGGTGGAGCGGCACGTTTGACGCCGCCGCCACCGGTGAGATTCAGCGCCGCATCGCGCGCGTTCGCGACTTTTACGCGACGCGCGACAGCGTCTGGAAAAGCCCGCTGGTGGGCCTGTCCCGCAACGAGCGTGCGGACGGATTTGACTATTATGTCGGCGCCGATGTCGGCGATGACGCGGATTTGCCGCCGGATTTCTCGGTCGTCGAGGTTCCCGAACTGACCCTGGTCTCCGCCTGGCACGGCCCGGATGACGGGGCGATCCCGCAGCGTTATGGCGCGATGATGATCTGGCTGCGCGAGCATGGCTACACACCCACCACGACGGTGTGCGACCATCGCGAAGAATATCCCCACGACACCGATGATGCGGCCACGCGCGGCTTGCGGCTGATGATCCCGGTGTTTCGCGAATTTCCCTGATCGACGTTTCGTACGGTCCGGATTCCCGAAATTTTGCATCAAGTTTTGTCACGCAGTCCGCGCCAAAGTGAGCGCGTGCCATGGTTTCCCCTTGTTCGGGTCACACTCAGGGCAGGTTGAACCGCTTTTTTGCAGGCGGCATTTGCTGGCCGCGTTCAAGTGGCAACGCTGGCGAAAGCCTTTTCCGTCCGCACCGGACCAAGAAGAGGAAAAACCATGAACTTCAGGACCAAACTCATCGCAGGGCTGGCAACGGCAACACTGGGCCTCGGCAGCGCCCTTGGCGTCGCCGCCGCTCAGCAGGCGACACCGACGCCGGCACCCGCACCCGCGCCACAGGTCGAAGCTCCCGCCGCAGCCCCCGCGGTTGACGACGGCAAGCTCAAGTCATTCGCTGTTGCCTTTCTCGGTGTGACCAAGGTCACGCAATCCTACCAGCCGAAGATCGAAGCGGCGAAGTCGGACACCGACCGCAAAACCCTGCAGCAGGAAGCCGGCCAGGAAATGGTCGCGGCGGTGAACGAAGCCGGCGGCATCAATATCGAGGAATACAACGAGATCATTCAGGCGGCCCAGAT
The DNA here is from genome assembly GCA_040391705.1 of Aerobium aerolatum. GTDB lineage: Bacteria > Pseudomonadota > Alphaproteobacteria > Rhizobiales > Rhizobiaceae > Aerobium > Aerobium aerolatum_A. Next base: position 2,017 of record JBEBXE010000159.1, on the reverse strand, counting down.
CGATCCGGAACTGGCGCAGAAGATCAACACCCATATTACCGAGGCGGCGGGCCAGCAGGCTCCGGCGGCACAGTAAACCCAACACGATGACGGCCCGGTCGCTTTCAGAGTGACCGGGCCCGTTTCGTCAGGCCAGCACCAGCGCCTTCACACCATCGGCGACGAACTGCACCGCCAGCGCGGCAAGGATGACGCCCAGCAGCCGCGTCAGGATCGAGCGGCCGGTTTCACCGAGGAAGCCATCGACACGCTCGGCGGCGACGAACATCACCCAGGTCAGGCCGATACAGGCGGCGATGATCGCCACCAGCAGGAAATGCCCCACTGCGGTTGAAAACGATCCCGACAGCAGCACGGTGGCGGAAATCGCGCCCGGTCCGGCCATCAACGGAATGGCGAGCGGGAAGGCGGCGATGTTGCGGATATGGTCGTGGGTGATCGCCTTGTCGGCGCTCTTTTCCTTGCGTTCCTGCCGGCGTTCGAAAATCATCTCGAATGCGATGTAGAACAGCAGCAGGCCACCGGCGACACGGAATGCCGGCAGGGTGATGCCGAAGACGTTCAGAATGGCGCTGCCGGCCACCGCAAAGATCGCCAGCACGATCAGCGCGATCACCGAGGCGCGCATCGCCACCTGCATGCGCTCCGACCGGTTCATGCCGCCGGTCAACGCCAGAAACAGCGGCGCAAGGCCCGGTGGGTCGATGGTCACCAGAATCGTGACGAAGGCGTTGAAAATCAAATCGAAACTAGGCACTGCACCCCTCCTGGCACGAACCCGGCGGGATCACCGGCGCGGGCGGAATTGTTTTCCAGATTGCGTTGGCAATCAACTCCCTGATTTTCACGTACACGCAGCCGATTCGCAGAATTACCGGCTTGAAGCGCGGCACGGCCACCGATCAGGTTGCGTCAGGAAGCCACGGTTAGGCAGAATTGCCATAAATATTTGAAGTATCAGCGAAAATAGGCTTTGGATATCCGTCCTCAACGTTTGGATATGCACTGATGCTTCCTATATAAGGGAACAGTGATTCTAAAGCATGATCGTGATCTCAATTGACTGACCAGACAACGCCGAGCGGCCCCCAGGCACTTCCGGAGGGCATCGAGCCGATCTCAATCATTGAGGAGATGCAGCGCTCCTATCTCGATTACGCGATGAGCGTGATCGTCAGCCGTGCGCTGCCGGATGTGCGCGACGGCCTCAAACCGGTCCACCGGCGCATTCTGTACGCCTCCCACGAGAGCGGCTACCACTGGAACCGTAAATACGTGAAGTCGGCGCGGCCCGTTGCCGACGTGATGGGTAAATACCATCCGCACGGCGACGCCTCGATTTACGACGCGTTGGTCCGCATGGCGCAGGATTGGTCCTTGCGCGTGCGGCTGATCGACGGCCAGGGCAACTACGGCTCGATCGACGGCGATCCGCCGGCAGCGATGCGCTACACCGAAGCGCGCCTGACCAAGGTTGCCCACGAGCTGCTGGAAGACATCGACAAGGACACCGTCGATTTCCAGGAAACCTACGATTCGTCGGGCCGGGAACCCAAGGTTCTGCCGGCGCGGTTTCCGAACCTGCTCGTCAACGGCTCGGGTGGCATTGCCGTCGGCATGGCCACCAACATCCCGCCGCACAACCTGACGGAAGTGGTGAACGGCTGTATCGCCCTGATCGACAACCCGGACATCGAGCTTGCGGAGCTCATGGAGATCATTCCGGGACCGGACTTCCCCACCGGCGGTCTCGTGCTGGGCCGTACCGGCATCTACAATGCCTATTCGACCGGGCGCGGCTCGATCATGATGCGCGGTCGCGTACATGTCGAAACGATCCGCAACGATCGTGAGGCGATTATCGTCACCGAAGTTCCCTATCAGGTGAACAAGTCGACGATGATCGAGAAGATGGCCGAACTGGTGCGCGACAAGCGCATCGAGGGCATCTCCGACATTCGCGACGAGAGTGACCGCCAGGGCTATCGCGTGGTCGTCGAGCTCAAGCGCGACGCCA
>JBEBXE010000158.1:0-7358 GCA_040391705.1 Aerobium aerolatum | reverse complement strand
GACGCGCTGGTGGAAACCTGGACCGCGCTGGGCATTCCGTTCCGCGACGAAACCACCCCGGCCGCGCCGATCAAGTCCGATCGCGTCGTGCCTCTGCTGGTCGCCAAGTCCGGCGGCTGACACGCCGCAGAACGTACCTGACCAGACTTCTTACTGCCCGAAACCGGCTCCCGGTTTCGGGCAGTGTCGTTTCAGCTCAGCGTTTGGCGATCCAGACTGCCAGCCGGTCGGCGGCTTCTTCGATGTGGTCGAGACGGCGGTGGAAGCAGAGGCGGAACGAGCCTTCGCCGCCAGCCCCGAATGCTGTGCCCGGCGCCAGTCCGACATTGCTGCTGTCGATCAGGTCGAACGCCGTCTGGCGCGTATCCGTCACACCGTCGATCCCGAAGAAGGCATAGAACGCGCCGGCGGGCGGCGTCAGGCTGACGCGGCCCGTCGCCAGAAGACGCTGGCAGACGATGTCACGCGCTTTGCGCGCCCGCTCCACCTGTTCGTCGACGAAGGCGTCGCCCTCGTTGAGCGCGGCGACCGCACCACGCTGAAGAAACGCCGGCACCCCGGAAATCGAATACTGCATCAGGTTTTCGAACACCTGCTGCAGTTCGGGATGGATGCGCAGCCAGCCGATGCGCCAGCCGGTCATCGACCAGTTCTTGGAGAAGCTGTTGACGAAGATGACGCGATCCTCTGGCTCCATCACGTCGAGAAAAGAGGGTGCGCGCGCACCGCTATAGTAGAACCGCGAGTAGATCTCATCAGCGATCAGCCACACGCCGCGTGCCCGCGTCAGATCGAGGATCGCCTTCAGCGTCTCGCGATCCGCCGTCCAGCCTGTGGGATTGGACGGGCTGTTGATAAAAATCGCCTTCGTCGAGGGCGTGATCGCCGCAGCGATCTTTTCAACATCGCACGACCAGCCATTGCCGGAATGATCCAGCTCGACCGGTACCGGCCTGACGCCGGCCAGTTCGGCGGTGGCGGCAAAGTTGGGCCAGGCGGGCGACAGATAGAGGATCTCGTCGCCAGCGCCCGCAACCGCATCGATCGCCATCTGGATGGCGTGCATGCCGCTGTTGGTGACGATGAATTCTTCGGCCGCGAAATTGCGGTCGAACTGGCGGGTATAATAGGCCGCGAGCGCGTCGCGCAATTCGGGCACACCGCGCTGCCACGTATAAAATGTCTCTCCCCCCGCCAGCGCCGCTGATGCTGCCTGCGAGATGAAGTCCGGCGTCGGCAGATCGCCCTCGCCCACCCACAGCGGGATCATGCCCTCCCGGCCCCGCGCGTAATTCATCAGTTCGACGATACCGCTCTCCGGCGCAAGGCGCGCTGCGGCGCGAAGAGACTCAAGCTGTGACATGCACTTCCTCCTCAAGAAAAAGGCCCCGATCGCAAGCAACCGGGGCCTCTGAAAATCCTATCGCGCAGCTTACTTCTTCGCAAGCAGATCGCGAATTTCGGTCAGCAGTTGCACGTCTGCGGCCGGCGGTGCAGCCGGTGCAGCTGCCTCTTCCTTCTCGAGGCGCTTGCGCATGGTGTTCACACCCTTGACCATCAGGAAGATGATCCAGGCGAGGATCAAGAAATTGATGAGGACGGTGATGAAATTGCCATAAGCGAAGACCGCGCCTTGCTCGCGGGCAGCTGCCAGCGTCGTTGCCGTGACATTCGACGACAGCCCGACGAAGTAGTTCGAAAAGTCGAACCCGCCGAAGATCGCGCCGACAATCGGCATGATGATGTCGTCAACCAGCGAGGAGACGATCAACCCGAATGCCCCGCCGATAATGACACCGACCGCAAGGTCCATGACATTTCCGCGCGCGATGAATTCCTGAAATTCTTTAATCATCCTTCCCTCCTGGAGATGGAATTATGGTCGAATCGACACCCCACCCAAAAATATGGGCACGGCAACCATATCAAAATCCAGCCGGACGATAAGCAGGAAAGCGTCGTCGACCGCGTCTCAGGTCCGATTTGGAATTGTGGGCGCGGTTTTCGGGTTTTCCTGCTCGAAATCCTTGACGATGCCCATGAAGCTGCGGAAAAACCGCTCCATATAGCCCAGCGTCTGCTCGAATTCCTGCTCGTTTGGCAGTTCGGCCGCGGGCCGGCCCGATTCAACAGCGCTCATGCGCGCCTCCAGGGCATCGATGCGGTCCTGAAGCCGGTCGAGATCGCCCTCGTAAGCCGTGCGTTCTTCCGTCGCCATCCGGCAGACCAGCTGGCCACTCTTTTCCTGACACAGCGACATGCTGCCGCTGGTGGTGTCGAGGCGGACATAGCCGTCCGGCGTACGCTGGAGCTGGTAGCGCTCGACATCCTCCTGCGCCATCGCCGGCACGGCGGTCATCACCATCGCGATTGCACAGCCCGTCACATATCCATTGCGCATGGTCGTCTCCCTGGACATTTCCATGCCTGAGCATAACAGGGGATTTATGCTCGAATTGCGTCATCGACGCGCTTTCCTTTGGCGCGTGCCGGGCCTATAGCAGCCCCATGCAACACCTCATTTTCAAGATTGTCCCCGAGGCTCTCTGGCGCGAAGCCGAAGCCAAGGGCGTTTTCGCGGGCGCCGCGATCGACCTCACCGACGGCTATATCCACTTCTCCACCGCGCAGCAGGCGCAGGAGACGGCGGCCAAGCATTTCGTCGGCCAGACCGACCTGCTGATCGTGGCCATCGACGAAAGCAAGCTCGGCAGCGCCTTGAAGTATGAAGTGTCGCGCGGCGGTGCGCTGTTTCCGCATCTCTACGAACCGCTCGAATTTTCTGCCGTCGTCTGGGTCAAGCCCCTCCCGCTGGACGCTGACGGCCGCCACATCTTTCCGGATATGACAGTATGATTCCTGGTATCGACCGCATCGGACAACGCCTCCTCTTTGCATTCGACCCAGAAACCGCCCACAGTTTTTCCATCACAGCGCTGAAAAGCGGTCTGCCGATGGGCTGCGCGCCGAAACGGGATGCGCGGCTTGGCGTCACTGTCGCCGGACTGGAGTTTTCCAATCCGCTCGGCATGGCCGCCGGCTTCGACAAGAACGGCGAGGTTCCCGATGCGCTGCTCGGGCTCGGCTTCGGCTTTACCGAGGCCGGCACCGTGACGCCGCTGCCGCAGTCGGGCAATCCGAAGCCGCGCATCTTTCGCCTCGAGCAGGATGGCGCGGTGATCAACCGCCTCGGCTTCAACAATGAAGGCCACGAAGCCTGCCTGCGCCGGATGCGTGGTCGTTTCGGCCGCAAGGGGATCGTCGGCGTCAACATCGGCGCCAACAGGGACAGCACCGACCGCATCGCCGACTACCGCAGCGGCGTCGAGCTGTTTGCCGGGCTTGCGTCCTACCTCGCGGTCAACGTGTCGTCGCCCAACACGCCGGGCCTGCGCAACCTGCAGGCGCGCGCCAGCCTTGGCGAACTTCTGTCGGCAGTGCGCACAGCGCGCGACGCCCAGGCGGTCACCGCGGATCGCCCGACGCCGATCTTCCTCAAGATCGCGCCCGATCTGGTGGAAGCCGAACTCGACGACATTGCCGCCGAGGTGCTCGACAACGGCATCGAAGGCGTCATCGTTTCCAACACCACCTTGTCGCGCGACGGCCTGCGCAGCCGCCATGCCAATCAGGCAGGCGGCGTCTCCGGCAAGCCATTGTTCGAGCGCTCGACGGCCGTGCTGGCACGCATGCGCCGCAGGCTGGGCAAGGACGTCGCCATCATCGGCGTCGGCGGTGTCGATTCGGCCGAAACGGCAGCGGAGAAAATCCGCGCGGGCGCCGACCTCGTCCAGCTCTACACCTCGATGATCTATGCTGGACCGTCCCTGCCGGCCAAGATCGTCAACGGCCTGTCCGCGCTGGTGGCGCGCGACGGCCTCAACTCGATTTCCGAGCTGCGCGACACGGCGCTGGAAAAGTGGGAAGCGGTGGCGATCTAGCGTCTGTAGCTGACAACGCGCAGGACGACGAACACCGGGATCACCACGGCAGCGCCCAGCACCAGATAGCCCCAGAAGCGGTAGATCGCGTCGAACCCCATGTTCCACAGCCCGACGAAGAAATCTTCGATCCGGTAGAACACGTCCCATGGCGACCAGCCGAAGGTTGCCATGACGATTCCGACCAGAAACGAGATCACGATCAGCTTGATCGCAACCCGCATTGGCGTGTCGCCGAGAAAGCGGTTCATTCCAGACATTCATGGCCTCCTGCCGTCGTCCCAAGGCAGATAGCCGCGATAAGCGACGGCTTCAAGGCAAACCGCGCAGATGCGGCACGCCATGGAACCAGTTCGCCCGCACGGCGTTTGCTTCCCATCGAACACGTCTTCATCAGGGGCTTCATGAAACAGAATAATCTCTATCTCCTCATCGGCGCGCTGCTCGTCGCTGTCATCGGACTCGGCGTCTATGTGTACCGTGAGGAATCCAAGCCGTCCGGCGTCGAACTGCGGATCGACGAAAGCGGCGTCTCCGTCCAGGAGAACTGATTCTCGAAGCGGGGGCTTCCACTGCCTTCTATTTCTGAGACGAAAGGAAACCATCATGGCCGATACGCCCAACACAGACGACATCCGCAAGGAACTCGAAAAGCAGATTTCCGACCTCAAGAAGGAGGTCACGCAGATGTCGAAGTCCCTGTCCGAACGCGGCGGAGCACTCTTCGACAGCGTCCGTGACGGCGCCGAAGATGCCTATGACGAGACGTCCCGGCGCGCCAGCAAAGCCACCCGTCAAATGCGCCATCAGGCCCATGTGGTCAGCGACGCGATCCGGGAAAACCCCGGCACTGCGGCAACGGTTCTGTCGTCTGCAGGCCTGCTCGGCTTCATCCTCGGCCTGGTGCTCGGCCAGGCGCTGTCGAGCCACGACCGTTCGTCGCATCGCTGGCACTAACCAGCCCGCTTCAACACCAACATGGCGCGCCTCAACGGCGCGTCATGCGTCTCCAGCCCCGGTCCGGGGCATGCCGACCGGCCGCAAATGGCGCTTCTGCGCCGCGATCCGGAACGGCGCATTCGGCGCGCCGTAGCCGGTATAACCGTTGCGACGCTCGACAATCTCGAAGATGAAGCCGTCGCCCCAGGTCGGCGCATAAAGCTGGAAATACTCGCCGTGCTCGTCGCGGTCATAGAGGATGTTGCCGTCGCGCAGGCGATCCGCCAGCTCCGGTTCCATACCGAAGCGCGCTTCGACGTCGTCATAATAGTTCGCCGAGATCGTCAGCGGCATGAACCCCGCAGCCTTGAGCGCCTGCGCGGTGGCAAAAATGTCATCGGTGGCGAAGGCCAGATGCTGGACGCTCGAGCCAAAGCTTTCCGAAATGAACCGCCCCGCCAGCGTGCGGCGGTTTTCAGCGCCGTTCAGCGTCAGCCTGAAGCTGCCATTGTCGCTCTCGATTGCCTGGCTGCGCACCAGACCGGCGGGGTCGATCACATCGACCGTCGGGGTTTTGCGGGTGCGGAAAATCGTCGTGTAGAACAGCAGCCATGACAGCATCTCGCCGTGATCCATGGTCTGGCCGACATGGTCGATACGGGTGAGACCGGCCTTCTGATCCGCTGCTGGCTCCGTTGCCGCGCTGGGGCGGAAATCGATGTCCCAGATGCGCGACAGGTCCGAGGTGCGGTCGAGGAAATAGATCACGCTGCCGCCGACGCCACGGATGGCCGGGATCATCAGCTCGCCGGGGCCACCGGCCTGCTCGAACGGTTCCGCACCCAGCGCACGGGCGCGCTCGACCGTCGCCTGCGCATCCTCCACCCACAGCGCGATGGCGTAGACCGACGTGCCATGGACGATGAAGGACGAATGCGAAAAGCCTTCGCGCTCGGTGTTGACGATGATGTTGATGTCGCCCTGCCGCCAGACGACGACATTCTTCGACACGTGCCGCCCAGCCTCGACAAATCCGATCGACGCCAGCAGGCGGCCCAGCTCGACGGCCCCCTTCTCGTCGCTGGCAAATTCCACGAACGCTACGCCTTCCACGCCCACCGGGGCTGGCATCGGCGCAATGGTGGCGGCGATGTCCGGCTCGCGGCGGCGCACCTCGTCCATCAGCCAGATCAACGAGCGATGGCCGTCGACCGATACCGCGCGCGGCGAGCCGCCGCGAAACTGGTCGTTGAAAATCTCCAGCGAGACATAACCGTCATAGCCGGTCGCGGCGACCGCGCGCATGAAATCGGTGACGGGCAGATCGCCCTCGCCGGGCATGTTGCGATAATGCCGGCTCCAATAGAGCAGATCCATGTCGATGGCCGGAGCATCGGCCAGCTGGACGAAGAAGATCTTGTCCTTCGGGATCGAGCGGATGGTGTCGACGTCGATCTTGCGCGCCAGCGTGTGGAACGAGTCCAGCACCAGCCCGACATTCGGGTGGTCGGCGCGGCGCACGATCTCCCACGCATCGCGATGATCGTTGACATGGCGGCCCCAGGCCAGCGCCTCGTAGCCGATGCGCAGGCCGCGCCTGGCCGCGCGTTCGCCAAGCTCGCGCAGATCGTCGGCGGCGCGGTCGATGCCACCAAGGGCGACCGGCGATATCGACGAGCAGACGAGAATGAGGTCGGTCCCCAGTTCCTGCATCACGTCGAACTTGCGCTCGGCGCGGGCAAAGGCGCGGGAACGCTGTGGCTCCGGCAGCCCTTCGAAATCGCGGAACGGCTGGTAGAGGGTGATTTCCAGCCCGACGTCTGCGGCCATGCGCGCAACGTCGCGGGGCGAGCCGTCGAAGGCGAGAAAATCATTCTCGAAGATTTCGATCCCATCAAAGCCCGCAGCGGCAATCGCAGACAGCTTTTCGCTGAAATCACCGCTGATAGAGACCGTGGCGATCGAGGTTTTCATGACAGACGTCCTACGTGTTGATCCAGCGCATAGTGGGGATCGGCGGCAGAGAAGTCTACATCACGACGCCACCACGCCCCACGCCCTGCACCTGCCCTAACCCATCAGACGCAAAAGGGGAATTCGGATTCAAATGCGGCCGGTGCGCGACCAGATGCGGGAGATGGGATGATGGGCAAAGACCGACCCGGCAAGCGTTGCGCGGGCCGACTTTGAGATGCGAAGCCTTAGCGGAAATCGGCGGCGGTGAGCGTGTAGGTGTCACGGCGGCCGCTGCTGTAGGCCTTGCGCGCGATGTCGTGGATGGAGACGCGCTGGGCGTCAAAGGCAGACAGGGAGTTGGTCTCGACGACCCCTGCCCGACGCAATTCCGGATCGGATGGCGTGAGCGCATCGGCTTCGACAAAAAACCGTACTTCGAACATGCCGTCATGCCCGACGAAGCGGACCGCGTTGCGCACGTCATCAAAGCTGCGGCTGCGGTTTGGAAACTCCAACGTCATA
>JBEBXE010000157.1:0-7370 GCA_040391705.1 Aerobium aerolatum | reverse complement strand
AGAAATGCTCCAGCCCGGGGTCCTGACACAATTGCGAGCGCAAAAGTGCGGCGCACTCTCGCTGGCATTGCATCAGTGCAGGCGGTCCTGATGGTCGACGAAAATGGCGCCGTCGACACCTTGGCCACCGACCCTGTCGATCTGCCCGCCGCCCATGACCGGCAGGCGTGAGCCATCCATTTGACTGGTTCCGTAGCGTGCGCACCACTCGCTCATGCGCGCGAGCAGGCCCACGACGACGGCTGCCCTGCCCGGATCTGCGGTGAGGTTGCGCTCTTCCCCCGGATCGGCCGCCAGATCGTAAAGCTCGCACGAACCGCCCGCATAGCGATGAATGTATTTCCAGCGCCCCTCCCGGATCATCCGGTTCGGACCGTACTCATCGAAGACCACGACATAGGCATCCTCTTCCGGCGCGTCGGATGCGAGCACGGCACCGATGTCGCGTCCAGGCAGGCCTGCCGGTATCTGGTCGCCCAGTCTGGCCCATGAGAGGATTGTCGGCAGGAAATCATAGTGCGAGTAAAGCCCGTCCAGCGTTCCCGGAGCGATGCGCGAGCGCTGCATGAAGATGCCCGGCACTTTGACCGAGGTCTCGAACAGGTTCTGCGGGAAGGTGCCGTTGCCCTTTCCGTATATGCCGTGATGGCCCATGTTCATGCCGTTGTCGGATGTGAATATGACGAGCGTGTCCTCAAGCTGGCCGCTGCGCTCCAGCGCTTCGAGCAGCATGCCGATGCCCCTGTCCATGGCCGTGACGGCGGCGAAGTAGCCGGCGAGAATACGGCGACGCTCGTCCTCGTCCTTCGGAAACCTGGCCGGATCGTAGAAACCCGGATGCATGGGCGGAGCGGGCAGGCTCGCGAAGGAGCAGCCGGGATAATAGCGCCGGAAATCCTCTGGCTTGTGCTCCGCCTCATCCCAAGGGGCGTGGGGCGCGGTGTAGTGTACGCTCAGATACCATGGATCGCTGCCCTGCTGCCGGTCGATGAATGTCAGAGCATTGGCCGTGATGATGTCCGTGAGATAGCCGTGCTCCAGATGGACCTCTCCGTTGCGGATCATTTCCGGCGACTGGTAGGAGCCGCCACCGGTGGCATAGGCCTGCCAGTAGGAAAAGCCCCTGTGCGGCTCGTGCGTATTGCCCAGATGCCATTTGCCACTCAGCCCGCAGACATAGCCGTTCGCAGCGAGTATCTCGACGAAGGTGCGATGCCTGTCGAGATAGCGGATCAGGCGGTTGTGGAACTCCGTCTCGATGGCGGCGTTGCCGGCCCTTATCCAGTCATGCACCCCATGGGTGGAGGGAATGCGCCCCGTCAGCAGCGAGGCGCGCGCCGGAGAGCATACGGGCGATACGCAGTAGAGCGCGTCCAGACGCTTGCCGTTGCGGGCCAGTTCGTCGAGGTTCGGCGTATGGATCTCGGGCGTTCCGGCATTCTTCATGGCCCAGTGGCCCTGATCGTCCGAAACGATCATGAGAATGTTGGGCCGTGGTCGCGCCATGACAGTGCCTCCGCCTACTTGCTGCCGCCGAGGGTGAAGCCCTCGATGATCCTGCTGCCCAGCCAGAAATAGATGGCGAGTATGGGCAGGATGACGATGCACATGCCGGCGAACAGCCCGCCCCAGTTGGCGGCGTTGTATTGCATCTGCTGCAGGAACTTCAGCAGCGCCAGCGGAAGCGTTTCCTTTTCCTGCGACTGGAGGAGAACGAGCGCGAAGATCGTCTCGTTCCAGTGCGCGATCAGGTTGAGGATGAACAGGGTGATGATACCCGAGCGCGCCATCGGCAGCATGATGGACCAGAAGGTCCGGAACGGGGATGCACCGTCGAGCGCCGCCGCTTCCTCCAGCTCCGCCGGCATGGTGGCGAAGAAGCCCGTCAGGAAGAACACGGCGAAAGGAAGCGACGTGGCAACGTAGAGCACCCACAGGCCGCTCAGGCTGTCGACCAGGCCGAATGCGCTCATCAGCGCATAGAGCGGCAACACGATCACCTGTGCGGGAATGCCGATGCCGAGCGCGAAGAACATGGTGATCGGCTCGGCGCCCAGAACCCTGAACCTGCTCAGCGCATAGGCCGCGGGCGCCGCGATGATGATGGTGGCACCGGCCGTCGCCACCGACAGGATCAGCGTGTTCATGGCGGCCACCCCGAAATTGCCGGCCACCCAGGCTTCCTCGAAGTTCTGCCATTGCAGGGCCGCCGGCAGCGACCAAGGGAACTCGAGGATCTCGCGCGTCGTCTTGAACGACGACAGCACGAGCCAGCCCAGCACGAAGATGTCGAAGGCCACGAATGCCCACACGAGCACGACCGGCACGAGCCGCGACAGCGAAATGCGCTCAAGCCCGGCACGCAGCGTCCCCGGCAGGGAAGACTGGCCGCGTGGGGTATGGGTGGAGATGGAGCTCATTGCCGGCCTCCTCAGAACTGCAGGGCTTCGCGGCGCGTCGCCCGGCGTATGAGCCAGACCAGAACGGCGACGAGAACGAGCATGACGAAAGCGCTGGCGGCGGCAGGGCCATAGCGCGGCGTGCCCGGTGATGCGAAGGCTTCCGCGTAGGAATAGAGCGCCGTGTTCCAGACCTTGGTGGACGGCAGGTATCCTGCCCCGCCGGCAAAGGCATAGATGAACTCGAATATCTTGATCGAGCTGATCGTCCACAGCACCGCGGCCATGGCGACGATCTCCCACATGAGCGGCAGCGTCACATACCAGAAGCGCTGCAGCGGGTTGGCGCCCGCAAGCTCCGCCTCCTCGTAGAGATCGGCAGGAATGCGATCGATGCCGGCCATCAGGATGGTGGTATAGAACCCGGTGGAAACCCAGACCAGCCCGATCATGATCACGTTGAAGAGATTGGACTCATTGAGCCACGCCGGCGGGCTGGTGATGCCGATGCCTGCCAGCATGCTGTTGACGAGGCCGTTTGCCTGGAACAGGAACCCCCACAGGATCGAGATCACCACCGCCGACAGGATGTTCGGGAAGAAGATGACCGACCTGACCACCTTGCGGCCCGCCATTTCGCGCAGGGCCATGGTCAGCGCGAAGCTGATCAGGAAGGTTGCGCCACCGACGATGAAGATGATCTTCAGCGTGTTTATGAAGGAACTGATGAAAACCGGATCGTAGTAGAGGATCTCATAGTTGCGCAGCCCGACATATTCCATGGGACCGGCGCCCGGCCATTTGTGGAAGCTGATCCAGATCGTGGCGATGGTGGGCAGTATGAAGAAGACCACATAGAGAAGCAGCGCCGGCAGCACGAACCACAGGAACAGCCTGCGGCGGGGAGCGTGCATCGGGTCCACGGCTGCCGCGGTCGTGCGAATGGAGGAACCTCTCGTCATGGCGGAGCGTCCCTGCGCTGTGATCCCGGCATCCGATGTCATTCGGGGCCTCCGATATCCACCAGCCGGTCCTCGGCGGCACTGATGTGGACTGCCTCGATCAGTTCGGTGACCCACGCCGAGTGGACGACGTCAGGCCCCTTCTGAACGCCCTCGCGCACCGACTGCACGAATGTTTCGATCATGAGCAGGTTGGGCCCCGCAATCCTGCCGTCGATTTCCTGCACCTGCACCCGCGGCAGGGCGAGCTTGTCGGAAACGATTTCGAGCCCCTGGTCACGGTCGTCGACGCGCGCCACGGCTTTTTCGCCGATCAGCTCATATCGGAAGTCGACAAGGGAAGGCGAGTTCTCGGGCAGCACCCACACGGATTCGGCATTGGCCGTCGAGCCATCGGCGAACCTGATGGTTGCCTGCAGCGAATCCCAGGTATCGACACCGGATGCAGCAAGAAGGCCGCGCCGGCCGGCCGCATAAACGCGCGCCGGCTGGGCTCCGACGGCAGCACCCACTATATCGAGCGAGTGCGGCATGAGGAACCAGCCGGGGGAAGAATCCGCCGCCCATTTCAGCATTCCCAATGGAACGGCAAGGCTGTTGCTGAGCCGCACGTTCTGCGCGATGACCGCACCGAACTCCCCGGCCCGGACCCTGCCGAGCAGGGAGCCGAAAACCGGGTGCCATCGGTTCATGCAGGCAACGGTGCACAGCACTCCGGAACCGACCACGGCATCGCGAATGATGCGGGCATCCGCAGACGAGGTCGAAACCGGCTTTTCCAGGAAAATGTGCAGCTTTCGCGCCGTGGCGGCAAGCACCGGCTCGACATGCGCGAAGTCGGGCGTGGCGATCACGACCGCGTCGAGATCCCGGCCCGTCAGATCGTCGAGGCTTGAAGCCAGCGGCACATCCAGCTCTTCGGCAAGCCGGCGCGCCGTCGGCTGGCTGACATCGAACAGCGCGGCCACTTCCACGCCGTGCAGGCGCTGGAGGATACGCCCGTAAAGCGCCCCGCGCAGGCCGCATCCGACAATGCCGAAGCGCAGGGTCCTGAGATTGTCCTTCATGTCTTCGCCTTCATCATGCGATGGAGACGGGCAGGCACCGCGCCTGCCCGCGGATGGTGCGTGATCAGTTGAGACGCCGGTAGGTGACCGTATTCTCAACCAGCGCATCCTGAAACTCCTGCGCGCTCTTCACGCCGAAGATAAGCTCGTTGACGAGCGGGATCAGCACCTTGCCGGTATAGTCGGCATCCAGATCGATCAGCCCGTCGAACTGGCTGTGAACCTCGGGCGAAGTCTCGATCGCCTGCTTGGCCGGGGCCAGTTCGTCGGGAACGGCGATGTCGGCGCGAGGCGTGAGGTTCTTGGCGTCCGTGGCGATCCCTGCCAGCCTGTCCTTGGCGAGGAAGTAGCTGATGAACTTTTGCGCCGCCTCCTGGTTCGCGGCCTTCTTCGGGATGGCGAAGCCGATGAAGGACACTTCCTGCGTCTGGTGCGCGCCTTCGCCGACGTCCGGCATCGGGAAGGAGCGCGGCTTGAAGCCGGGCACGGCATAGGTGGTCGTCTCGCTGACGATCCACGGACCGTTGAAGATGACGGCCGCCTTGTTGGTGGCCCAGAGCTGCTGCATGGCCGGCCACTTGCTGGCATTGTATCCCGGCGCGAAATAGCCGCCCTTCACCAGCGCCTCGATCTGCTTCGCGGTCTCGAGGATGCGCGGATCCTTCAGGGCCTCGCCGGTCGGATCGGCGACCGCCTCGCGCAGCTTGCCGGGGCCCAGATGGCGCACCGCGATTTCCGCGAAATAGTAGAGGTTAAAGTTGGAGATGTCGCCATCAAGGGCAAGCGGCGCGACGCCTTTCTCCTTGGCCTTGTCGAGGAAGGCCACGAAATCCGCCCAGTTCTTCGGCGGCGCGTTCTCAACCTCCGGCAGGAAGGCGGCATCATACCACCATTGCGAGGTGATGACCTCATAGGGCACCAGCCACTTCGCCCCGTCCGCGGTGATGAAATCGAGATATTTCTCCGGGAACACGCTGGCAACGGTCGTGCCGGCCTCACCCGGAATCTCGGACTCGAAGACCGGGGAGAGATCGCTCTGGCTGCCGGTCGACACGAGGATCGCCCGGACATTGCGCTGTGCCCCGTCCACGAGATCGGCGGGCGTCACGGGCGAGTTGAGCGTGGGGGCGAGCTTCTTGAGATTGTCACGGCCGATCCACTGCACCTTGACGTCGATGCCCGTGTCCCTGGTGAAGGAGTCGATCGCCTTCTGGATGACCTTTTGCTGGGGTTCACCCGAATTCCACATCGACCAGTAGGTGATGCTTTCCTGCGCCTGCGCAGAACCTGCGATGCCGGCGGCTGCCGTTGCTGCGATGACCGCCAGCGCGGTCCGTCGGGTCATGTTGATCCTGATCGTCATCGTGCCGTTCCCTTGTTTGGTCCGTAACCGGATGCCTTTGGATGCGCCTTCCATCCCGGACAGCGGCGGTTCTCCCCATGGCGCCTTTGTTGTCTGCCCGGCTTTATGATATGTAGTTTTGCGTAATTTTAATTTGTGCGCAACTAGGTTTTGACAAAAATTTTTAACAAAACTATATTCTGCGTCAGGCTGATCGGGCGCAAATATCATGCTGCCGGAATGCGTTCCGGCAATGATGTCATTCCGCGCAGGCGGAGCAGATAAAGTGGAGACCATGTCGCTTTTTGAGAACATCGCCGCCGACGCGCCGCGACTGAGCAAATCGTTTCGCCGGATCGCGGCCTATATCGAGCAGGAGCGCGAAGGCTTCATGAACAGGACCGTGCGCGAGCTGGCGCTCGCCACCGGGGTCAGCGAGCCGACGCTCATCCGCTTTTGCCGCCACTATGGATGCAGCGGCGTGCCTGAATTCCGCATCGCGCTCGCCATGTCGCTGGCGGAGCGCAATGCTGCCGACCGCGCGCAGATCTTCGAGCCGCTGATCGAGGACAAGAATGTCGTCAACCGCGCCGCCAAGCGCGCGATCGCCCGGTGCGCGGCTGAACTGGCGGGCAGCGACCAGCGCATCATCCTCGATTCCGGCTCCACCATGCAGATGATGGCCGAGGAGCTTCGCGAGGGCAGCCCCCTCACCATCCTGACGACCGGCCTCAACATCGTCCAGACACTGCGCACGGCACGCCAGCACACCATCATCCTGCCCGGCGGCACGTTCCGCTCCGAATCCATGTCGCTGGTCGGCCGCATGGTCGAAACGTCGCTGAGCACGATGCATTTCGACACAGCCTATATCGGCAGCGACAGCATCGATCCGGTCATCGGCCTCAGCACCTTCAACGAGGACGAGGCGCACCAGAACCTCGCCATGATCGCGGCCAGCGAGCGCGTCGTGGTGCTGGCCGACGCCAGCAAGTTCAGTTCGCCGGCCCTGCACCGCATCTGCGGGCTGGACAAGGTGCACACCATCGTCACCGACACCCGCCTGCCCCGGCAGACACGCGATCTCATTCAGGACATGGGTCTGGAACTCATCTGCGCCGACCCCTCGCCGGAAGGAAATGGCTGATGAACGTTCACAAGCTCGACCTGCCCTCCAGCGCCAGCACGACCGAGGAAGAGATCAAGTCGCAGCCGGCCGTATGGGGCGAGTACGCGGCGGAGCTGGCACGGCATTCTGCCGACATCCATGAGTGGATCCGCGAGCGCGCGCCGCAGGAAATCTGGCTGTGCGGGGCCGGCACGTCCGCTTACATCGGCGAGACGGCATGCGCCTATCTCGAAGCGCGCACCGGCATCCGCCACCGTGCCATCGCCACGACCAATCTCGTTTCCTCCCCGCAGGACTTCATCGTCACCGACCGACGCGTCCTCGTCGTCTCCTTCGGACGCAGCGGCAACAGTTCGGAAACGACCGGCGTTCTGGACATTCTCGACCGGCACATGCCGGCGGCGGACAGGCTCAACATCACCTGCAACGGTGACAGCGAGCTGGCCCGCCGCAAGGGGCCGGGCGAAGGCG
>JBEBXE010000156.1:0-7377 GCA_040391705.1 Aerobium aerolatum | reverse complement strand
CCGATCAGGCTGAGAGCCGCTGCCCGGCACGTGCGTTACTGGCCGGAAATGTCGAAGGGGAAATACTTCGCGTTGACCTCGGCATATTTGCCGTTGGCGTGGATCGCGGCGAGGGCAGTGTTGAACTTTTCCGCCAGCGCGGTGTCGCCCTTGCGCAGCGCAATCGCGATCTTGTCGTCGCTGCTGACCACGTCGCCCTTGAACTCGCAGCACGCCTTGCCATCGGTTTCGAGCCAGTCATACTGGACGCCAAAGTCGGCAAGCACGGCATCGACGCGGCCGTTCTCGAGATCGGCCCAGGCTTCGAGCTGCGACGGATAGGCCTTCACGTCCGCATCCGGATAGGTCTTCTCGGCGAAGATCGCGGCAATGGTGCCTTCCTGGACGCCGATTGCCTTGTCGCCGACATTGGCCGGCAGCAGGTCGGAATCCTTCGGTGCGACGAAGACCAGCGAGTTGGTGTAGTAGGGGTCGGTGAAGTCGACTTGCTGCTTGCGCTCATCGGTGATCGACATCGAGGCGATGATCGCATCGAAGCGGTTTGCCTGCAGTGCCGGGATGATTCCGTCCCAATCCTGGGTGACGAATTCGCACTCAGCCTTCATCTCTTCGCACAGCGCGCGGGCGATATCGATGTCGAAGCCGACGAGCTGGCCGTCGGAGGTCAGCGAGTTGAAGGGCGGATAAGCGCCTTCGGTGCCAATTCTGAGCTTCTCCTGCGCCTGGGCGGTGCCGAGTGAAAGTGCAAATGCCGCGGCCGACAGGGCCAGGGAAACTCTCGAAATCATACGCATAGTGTTCCTCTCGATTCGTGAGGGTCTCAAGACTGAAAACAAGTCAAAGACCGATCAAGCGCGTTCAGGCACGCTTTGCGCCAATAATCCCATTGTTTTCAGCAAGATTGCAATCATGAAATGCCGCGCAGGACTAATCTTCGGCCTGAGCTGTGAAAATCACGCAACCAACGCTCAAGATGGCGTGTGGCGCGCAAGGCGCATCAGGTAAAGCGCTGGAAGAATAGCGGCGAGGGCGGAAAACAACATCACGGCCAAAAGCGGCCAGGCACCACTCTGTGGCGTCAGCAAAGCGCCGGCAATTGCTGCCATCCCCGCGCCGGACCCGATCTGCAACGCGCCGCCCAGTCCCGAGGCGGCACCTGCAAGCTTGGGGTGAACGCTGACGATGCCGGCATTGGCGTTGGGCAGCGTCATGCCGTTGCCAAGCCCGATGAAGGCCACAGGGGCAAAGAACGTCAGCGCCGTGAACGTGCCGGCAGCGAGAAACGCAGACGCGCAGACGACGCCGAAGGCTGCGGCGACGTTTCCGGCGAGCATCATGCGATTGATGCCGAAACGGCGCGAATACCGTCCGGAAATGAAGTTTCCGGCCATGTATCCGACGGAAATCAGCGCAAAATACATCCCGTATTGCGACGGCGACAGGCCAAGCATCTCGGTGGCGACGTAAGGTCCACCGCCGACGAAGGCAAAGAAGCTTCCCGCCGCAAAGCCGCCGGTCAAAGTGTAGCACCAGAACTGTTCCGAGCGGAACAGTTCGCGATAGCCGCGCATCTGGCCGGTGGCGCTGGACGAGCGCGCGGTATTGGTTTCGCCAAGGTCGAAATAGATGATCGTAAAGGCCAGCACACCGAAGGCCAGGATCACGACGAAGGAGGCTTGCCAGCCATAGAGCTCGCCGAGGATGCCACCGATGGCGGGGCCGATCATCGGCACGACCGACATGCCCATGGTGATGTAGCCGATGCGGCTGGCCGCTTCGTCCGTCGTCACCGTGTCGCGCACGATGGCGCGCGCCAGCACCATGCCGGAGGCTGAGAAGGCCTGGAGAATACGCGCCGCCAGCAGCAATTCGATTGTCGGCGCAAACAGCGCACCTACCGATCCGATGATGAAAATCAGGAAACAGACGAGCATCACCGGGCGGCGGCCGAAACGGTCGGAGGCGGGGCCGATGAACAACTGCAACACGCCGGTTGCGGCAAGATAGGCCGACACCATCAGCTGGACGACGGCGTAGTCAGCCTGGAAATGGTCGGCGATCGCGGGCAGCGACGGCAGGAAAATGTTCATCGTCAACGCGCCGGTGGCCGTGGCGAGCACCAGGGTCATGAGGTGCGGGGGCGTGTTGCGGTTGAGGAAACGGGCGGGTTTCATTGAACCTCGATCATGCGGGTTGGTGCCATCGGGTTCAAAGCCCATCCGCAGCCATGCCGGGATTGATGCTTTCTGCGGCCGGCTGCGTCTCGCCGACCGTCCGTTCCCGGTAAAGCGTGTAAATCCCGGACGCCACGATGATTGCCGCGCCGACGATCATGGCGGTGTCTGGAATGTCGCCAAACAGCAGGAAGCCGAGGAGCACGGACCAGATCAGGCCGGTGTAGCGGAACGGCGCGACGTAGGAGATGTCGCCGATGCGCATTGCCATGATGATGAACTGGTAGCCGACCAGCAGCAGTGCTGCGGACGTGGCGAGCAAGCCGATGTCAGCGAGCGCCAGCGGCTTCCATCCGCCGGAAAACGGGATCAGCAAGGCGCCGCCGATGGTCACGACGGTCGACGTCACGACAGATATCAGCATCGACGGCGTTTCGGACGGAACATAGCGGGTGGACAGGTCGCGCACGGCGCAGAACAGGACGCAGACCAGCGTCAGGATCGAATAGACGCTGAACCCTTCGAAGCCGGGGCGGACAACGATGAGGACCCCGACGAACCCGGCGCAGATCGCCAGCCAGCGACGCCAGCCAACCGTCTCGCCCAGAAACAGCGCCGCGCCCATGGTGATGGCGAGCGGCAGCGCCTGCATGATGGCGGACACATTGGCCAGCGGCATGTGCGCCAAAGCGATGAGGAAGGTCACGGTTGAGAGGAATTCGCACGCCGAGCGCAATCCCACCATGCGGTGGAGCACTTGTCGGGGCCGATCAAGTGCTCCCCTGTTCCAAGCGAGGCACCCGATCATCATGGTGGCGAACAGGCCACGCATGAGCATGACCTGGCCTTGGCCGAAAGTTTCCAGCAGGCCCTTGGTGATGGCGTCGTTGAGGGTGAAGCCCGCCATGGAAACGGCCATGAACAGGGCGCCACGCAAGTTGGCAGTCAGAGGCACGGACGATTCCAGGATTTGTCGTGTTCTGCCAATGACTAGGCCGCGCTGTGCGCCAGCGCAATGCTGATGCTTTATGCCAGTGGCACGTTAGCGCGCTTTGCCGGAGAGCAATCCGTCTGGTGTTCTAGCCGCCGGTGACGCTCATGTGGCGGGACACGGACGGGCGGTTGGTGCGCCGGTCGATGATGAAATCATGGCCCTTTGGCTTGCGGCCGATCGCTTCGTCGATGGCGCGCCCCAACAATTCGTTGCCTTCCGAGGCCCGCAACGGCGCGCGCAGGTCGGCGGCGTCTTCCTGGCCGAGGCACATATACAGCGTCCCGGTGCAGGTCAGCCGGACGCGGTTGCAGCTTTCGCAGAAATTATGGGTCATCGGGGTGATGAAGCCCATCCGTCCGCCGGTTTCCGCTACGGTTACGTAGCGCGCCGGGCCGCCGGTCTTGAACGGAATGTCGGACAGCGTGAACTGACGCTCCAGATCGGCGCGCAGTTGCGACAGCGGCAAATACTGGTCGGTGCGGTCGGCGTCGATCTCGCCCATCGGCATGGTTTCGATCACCGTCAGATCCATGCCGCGCCCATGCGCCCAGCGCATCAGCTCGGGGATCTCTTGATCGTTAAAGCCTTTGAGTGCGACAGCATTGATCTTGATTTTCAGCCCGGCGTTCTGCGCCGCGTCGAGGCCAGCCATCACTTTGGACAGGTCGCCCCACCGCGTGATGGTGCGGAATTTTTCTGCATCGAGCGTGTCGATCGACACGTTGATGCGCTTGACGCCATGGCGCGCGAGGTCGTCGGCGAACCGCGACAACTGCGATCCGTTGGTGGTGAGCGTCAGTTCGTCGAGCGCGCCGCTGTCGAGATGACGCGACAACTGGCGCACCAGTTCCATGATGTTGCGGCGCACCAGCGGCTCTCCGCCGGTCAGGCGCAGCTTGCGCACGCCCTTCTCGATGAAGACGCTGCAGACCCGTTCCAGCTCCTCAAGGCTGAGTAGGTCTTTTTTCGGCAGGAAGGTCATGTCCTCCGCCATGCAATAGGTGCAACGGAAGTCGCAGCGGTCGGTCACCGATACGCGCAAATACGTGATGGCGCGTCCGAACGGGTCGGTCATGCTGCTATATGGAACTGCCATGTGCCTGCGCTTCCTAGCGTGTCTCCACGCCACTGCCTCCAGAATGCGTTTCCGCACTCGTTCTGTGAATGTCGGCCAAACCGGCGCGCAATTCAAGAGCCGGCGCGCGAAAGCTGATATGGCTGCTGCGGGTCGCCAGCGCTACACTGGCGCGACTTAGGTTGGGGAATCACATGACGGCACCGAGCGAATTGCGCGTTTCCAAGGATCGGCGAGTACTGACCGTCACCTTTCCCGGCCATGGGCCGTTCGAATTCACGGCGGAACTGCTGCGCGTGCTGTCGCCATCGGCGGAAGTGCAGGGGCATTCGCCGGAGCAGCGTGTGACCGTGCCCGGCAAGATGAACGTGGCGATTTTGAAACTCGAGCCGGTCGGCAATTATGCCGTGCGCATCACCTTTGACGATTTTCACGACACCGGCATCTTCACCTGGGACTATTTCCACACGCTCGGCCATGAAAAGCAGACGCGCTGGCAGTCCTATCTCGATGATCTGGCGGCCAAGGGGCTGTCGCGCGAACGCTGACGTCGGCTTCAGTTCACCAGTGCCGCCGCGATGAGCGCGTCGGCCGGCGCGTGTGCCGGCTGCAGGTTGACCACTTTGTAGCCGCGCGCATGCAGATCATCGAGCAGCTTTGGCAGCATTGCGACAGTGCGCTGGTGCAAATCGTGCAACAGGATGATTCCGGAGCCGCGCTGTTCCAGACGCGCAATGGTGCGGTGGCGCACCTGATCCGGTGTTGAAACGAAATAGTCCTTGGAGTCGACGTCGACGTCGATCACCACAATGCCACGGTTGGCCAGATTGTTGCGCAGCCGCGGCGTATCGGCGAGATACGGAAAGCGGAAGAACGGCGCGGCCTTGAAGCCGGTCGGAATCAGCGCTGCCGCAACGCTTTGGCGGCCTTGTGCGATTTCCGCCATGGCGCTGTCGAAGTTGAGCGATGCCAGGTTCGCGTGGCTTTGCGTGTGGGTGCCGATGGCATGGCCGCGCGCCGCCACTTCCCGCACCAGCGCCGGATAGCTTTTTGCCATGGTGCCGACCATCAGGAAGGTTGCCTTCACCTCATGGGCATCGAGCGCGTCGAGGATTGCTTCCGTCTTGTGCGGGAGCGGGCCGTCGTCGAAGGTGATGACCACCTCGTGTGGCCCGAGTTGGATGTCGCTAAGGCTTTCCACCTGCAGCGTACGGCCTGCCAACCCTTTGCGCGGGCCGGGAAAACCCATCACGGAGTCCGAGACGGTGATGTCGGGCTGTGGTTGCGGACCGAAGGCCAGCGGCCCGGTTTGATTGGCATGATGGGGATTGGCGCAGCCGGAAAGGCCGATTGCCGCCAGGGTCGCAGCGGCCAGGACAATCATTCGAAACATGCGCATGATCCGCTTGGTGACAACGCGTCATCATTTAGCGAAACATGGTTAGCGATTGGTTACTCGCCGCCGAGCATGTCCTCGATGCGCCGCATTTGCGCGCCCAACGCATCGCATTGCGCCGGCGTCGACTGTGCCATGACCCGATCGAGCAGGGCTGTGTAGACGTCCAGCGCCGCCAGCAGCTTTTCTTCGCCCGCCGGGGTCAGGAACAGGCGGATCACCCGCTTGTCCCTGGCGTCGCCTTCACGGCGGATCAGGCCCTGCTTCTCGAGCTGGGGCAACAGCATTGTGATGCTGGAGCGCGCCACCAGCAACTTGCGGGCGACGTCATGCTGCGAGGAGCCGGGATGTCGGTAGATGTTCATCAACACGTCGAGCTGCCCGAGCTTCAGGTCGAGCGGCGCCAGCGCGCGCGCCAGCTCCTGCACTACCGCACGTTCGGCGCGCACAAGCGCGATCCAGTTACGGAAGCGCGGATTGTTCCAGGGCAGGGCGTGCTGTTCGGTCATTCGCTGGTGTTGGCGCTCGGTGTCGGTCGTGGACGCGGTGATGCGGTCACTCCTCCGTAGCGCATTCGCACGACGTGAACAAATAACGACACGCAATCAGTCTCAGGCAGTCTCAGGATTCGGATTTTGTCTCGACCGGAAGGCCGGCTTTGCGCCACGCGCCAAATCCGCCTTCGATGTGCTTGACCGGCTCAAGCCCCATGTCCTGAGCCGTTTTTGTGGCCAGCGCCGAGCGCAAGCCGCCGGCGCAGAAGAAGATGAAGGTCTTGCCGCTGGCAAAGACTGGCTTGTGATAGGGGCTTTCCGGGTCGATCCAGAATTCCAGCATGCCACGGGTGGCGTGGAACGCGCCGGGAATCCGCCCTTCGATTTCAAGCTCTCGCGGATCCCTGATATCGACCAGCATAACATCTGGCGACTGCGCCAGACGTTGTGCTTCCTCTGGTGACACGGCTTCGATGGCGGAGTTGGCCTCCGCAAGCAGCGCCTTGTACCCCTTTTTCAGTGCCATGTTACTTTGTCCCTATCTACTCCAGGTTCAGTTCCTTGAAGAAATCGTTGCCCTTGTCATCGATGATGATGAAAGCAGGGAAGTCGACGACCTCAATACGCCAGATCGCTTCCATGCCGAGCTCTGGGTATTCTACCACTTCCACTTTCTTGATACAATCTTGCGCCAGACGCGCGGCAGGCCCGCCGACCGAACCAAGATAGAAGCCGCCATGCTGGCCGCAGGCCTCGCGCACCTGGCGCGACCGGTTGCCCTTGGCGAGCATCACCATCGAACCGCCGAACGACTGGAATTGATCGACGTAGGAATCCATCCGTCCTGCCGTCGTCGGGCCGAAGGCACCCGAGGCGTAGCCTTCCGGCGTCTTGGCGGGACCGGCATAGTAGATCGGGTGGTTCTTGAAATAGTCCGGCATCGAACCGCCATTCTCCAGCCGTTCGCGGATTTTGGCGTGGGCGAGATCGCGGGCGACGATGATGGAGCCCGACAGGGAAAGCCGCGTCTTTACAGGGTGTTGCGACAGTTCCTTGAGGATTGCCTCCATCGGCTGGTTCAGGTCGATGCGCACGACATGCGAGGTCAGCTTGTCCTCGTCGATGTCGGGCATGTAGCGCGCCGGGTTGGTCTCCAGCTCCTCGATGAACACGCCATCCCGCGTGATCTTGCCCTTCGCCTGGCGGTCGGCCGAGCACGAGACGCCAAGGCCGATCGGCAGCGA
>JBEBXE010000155.1:0-7389 GCA_040391705.1 Aerobium aerolatum | reverse complement strand
GTGATGCGGTGATAATCCTTGAGCGCGCGCGCTGTCATTTCGTCCACCGGTTGTCGACCTCGACGGGGGCTTCCTTCGCCCGCGCCTCTTCGACGATGGCAAACAGCGCCCGCAACGTTTCCTCGACGCCTTCGCGCGTCACCGCCGACAGCGCGATCGGCGTGCGGCCGCAAGCGCGCTTCAGCGCGGCCAGCTTCTTCTTGCGCGTCTCGGGGTCGAGCGTATCGACCTGGCTCAACGCCACGATCTCGACCTTGTCGTCGAGCCCGTTGCCATAGGCCGCAAGCTCGCCGCGCACCACCTTGTAGGCCTTGCCGGGATGTTCTTCCTGCGCCGAGACCAGATGCAGCAGCACGCGGGTGCGCTCGACATGGCCAAGGAAACGGTCGCCGATGCCGACGCCCTCGCTTGCGCCTTCGATCAGGCCCGGAATGTCGGCGATGACGAATTCGCGCGCATCGACGCGCGCCACGCCAAGGCCCGGATGCAGCGTCGTGAACGGATAGTCGGCGATCTTCGGCTTGGCCGCCGTCACCGCCGCCAGGAACGTCGACTTGCCGGCATTCGGCAGCCCGACGAGGCCGGCATCGGCGATCAGCTTGAGCCGCAGCCAGATGGTGCGCTCCTCGCCCTCCAGGCCGGGATTGGCGCGGCGCGGCGCCTGGTTGGTCGAGGTCTTGAAATGCTGGTTGCCGAAGCCGCCATTGCCGCCCTTGGCCAGCAGGAAGCGCTGCCCGACCTCGGTCAGGTCGCAGACCGGCGTTTCGTTGTCGTCCTCGAAGATCTGTGTGCCGGCAGGCACGCGCAGGATCACGTCCGGCCCCTTGGCGCCGGTCCGGTTGCGGCCCATGCCATGGGTGCCGGTCTTGGCCTTGAAGTGCTGCTGGTAGCGGTAGTCGATCAGCGTGTTGAGACCATCAACGGTTTCCGCCCAGACGTCGCCGCCCCGGCCGCCATCGCCACCGTCCGGCCCACCGAACTCGATGAACTTCTCGCGCCGAAACGAGACAGAGCCTGAGCCGCCATCGCCGGACCGGATATACACTTTGGCTTGATCGAGAAACTTCATCGCATTGACAGTCTATCTGTTCTTCTGGTTGTGAAGCGCTTGCTCTAGCGCATGATCTTCAAGGAATCACGCTCAAAACGGCCAAAGGGGACGAAACGGCATGAAATGCGTCAGCTATAACATTCAGTTCGGCTTCGGAAGCGATGCCAAATTCGACCTCGAGCGCATCATCGACGCCATACGTGGTGCCGATGTCATCGCACTCCAGGAAGTAACCCGCAACAGCCCCATGAATGGCGCCCGCGATCTCGTCGCCGATATCCGCGCCGCCCTGCCCGAATATTTCGCCGTCTACGGCCCCAATTTCGAGGCTGATGTGGGGTCGCACCTCAAGGACGGCAAGGCTGTCGACGTGCGGCTGCAGTTCGGCAACATGATCCTGTCGAAGACGCCGATCCTGCTGTCGCGCAACCTGTTGCTGCCGCGCAGCCGCAGCTACGACAAGGTCAACCTGCAGCGCGGCGCGCTCGAAGCGCTGATCGACACGCCGGCCGGGCCGACGCGGTTCTACTCGCTGCACCTCGACCATCGCGGTGCCAACGAGCGCCTGCGCCAGATCGCCTTCCTGATGGACCGCCTGCTGGCCTACCCGCTCGAAGGCGGCGGCATCACCGGCATTTCCGAGATGGGCTTTCCCGAACCGCCGGTGCCCGAGACCTACGTCGTCATGGGCGACTTCAACATGCTGCCGGGCTCGCCCGAATACCACGCCGTCGTCGGCGACATCGACCATGAGTTCGGCATTCCGACCTCTGCCCGCCACGCCGTCGATGCCGGCGCGCTGCCGGTCGGCGACCTCGCCACCACCTGCGTCAACCTCGAAGACCCCGCCGACACGACGATGCACAAGCGCCTCGATTACTGCTTCGTCCATCCGTTGTTCGCCTCCAAGGTCAAGTCGGTACGCGTCGACAGCGCCGCCGTCGGCTCCGACCACAAACCGGTGTGGGTCGAGTTCGACTGGGCCGGCCAGCCGGCCAAGTCGCCCCCGTTCGCGCACCATCTCGTCCAGACCCCGTAACCCGCCACCGCCAGCTGGGGTTATCCCTGACCCCAGCTGCGCAGGCTGACCCAGGTACGCCGGTCCAGCACGTAGCGCTCGACCGGCACCCGGCCCGCCTGCAGCGATTCCAGCATGCCCTGGCCGGAATACTGGAACCCGCATTTGTGGATCACCCGGCGCGACGCCGTATTGGTAACCCGGCACTGGACATAGAGGCGGCCGATATTGCTGGCGCGAAACGCCAGGTCGACCAGCGCATGCGCCGCTTCCGTCGCATAGCCGCTGCCCCAATAGGGCTCGCCGATCCAGTAGCCAAGCTCCAGCCCGTCGGCGCCGCCATGCAGGCCGGCGCAGCCGACAAACGCGCCATTGCCCGCCAGCGACACCGCATAATTACAGCCCGACCGCTCACCGCTGCGCGCGTTGTCGACGAAATTGCGCGCGTCCTGCTCGCTGTAGGGATGCGGCATGCGCCCGAGCATTTCGGCGATGCGGCGGCTGTTGGCCAGTTCCGCCAGCTCGGGGATATCGTCCTGGTGCGGCGGACGCAGCACCAGCCGCTCCGTCACCAATATCGGACAGTCTATTCTGGGACACTCGTCTTCGAGGTCTTCCTTTTCGGCAACCATCGTTCAGCCCTCCGGGCAAAAGAAAAAGGGGAGATGGCGACCCATCTCCCCTTGTTCCTTTTCCGGACTGTCCGGTCACCGGTTCCCGAGATGGGGCGCCGGTGTTGGTGGACGGATCCGGCTTATTCCGCTGCTTCCTGAATCGGGTTTACCGATACGTAGGTGCGACCGTTGGCTTTACGCGCAAACGAAACCGCGCCTTGCTCGAGCGCAAACAGGGTATGGTCCTTGCCCATGCCGACGTTGACGCCCGGGTGCCACTTGGTACCGCGCTGACGAATGAGGATGTTGCCTGGAATGACGGTTTCGCCGCCGAACTTCTTCACGCCAAGGCGCTTCGACTCGGAATCGCGACCGTTACGCGTGGAACCGCCAGCTTTTTTGTGTGCCATGGGAGTTCTCCTTCAGTCCTGAATTTCTTACTCGGCGTCAGCTGCAGCTGCAGCCGCCTGATCGACCTTGGCGCGCGGTGCCTTGCCGGCCAGCAATTCCTTGGCCTGTGCAACCCACTCTTCGCGCACGACGCGGCCACCCAAAGACAGGTCTTCGTCCAACTTGGCGATTTCCTTCTTCTTCAGGGCTACGATCTGCGAGAGCGAGGTGATGCCTGCCTCGGCGAGCTTGCCCTTGAGCACCGGACCCACGCCGGAGATCAGCGACACGTCGTCAACGATTTCCTTCTTCGGAGCTGCGGCCTTCGACGGCTTGGCGCCGGCGGTGAGGATTTCCGAGATCCGGATGGTGGTCAGCTGCTGGCGATGACCGCGCTTGCGGCGCGAATTCTGACGGCGGCGCTTCTTGAACGCGATGACGGTCGGGGCCTTGCCCTGAGCGACGATTTCCACGGCAACCGAAGCGCCGTCCACGAAGGGAGCGCCGATGGTGACGTTTTCGCCTTCGCCAAATGCAAGAACTTCACCCAGGGTGACGATCTCGCCGACTTCGCCGATAACTTTTTCGATCTTCAACACATCTTCAGCGGCGATGCGATACTGCTTACCGCCGGTTTTGATGACTGCGAACATTTTTATGCCTTTCGCTGTTCGGTCCGACCTTATGATCGCTGACGCGATCCGGTCGTCTTTTTATTCAGTCGGTTGGTTTCGAACCTCGCGTGACTTCACGCAAAGACCGACCGGCGAAAGAGACCTCTCGCCGGATTTGGGCTCCCGTTACAGGAGCCTTCGCGGCGAGTCAAGGAAAACGGCGCATTTCTCATCCGGAACGTGCCGTTGCAAAGCCGGGCAGCTCAGGTGTCGTCGGCCGACGAGCGACGGCCCATCCCGGCCCCCAATCCCATCCCCATGCCCATGCCGCCGCCACCGCCTCCCATGCCCCCGCCGCCACCCATGCCGCCGGCCCCTTCCCGGCCGCGTTCGCCCTCGCCCCTGCCGCCGCGACCGGCGCTGGCGGCAGAAGGCCGCGTCGGCCCCTGCGCCGGAATCAGCACATCGGCGGGGATGATCTCGAGGCCCAGCGCCTTGCGGACATAGGCCCGCAACGACACCACCAGTTCGGCGGTCTGGATCGGATTGCCCGCCGCCAGCTGCGCCGCCGCCACGCTGGCAAGGCGCACATGCTCTTCGGTGCCGAGCAACAGAACGTCGGACAGAGCGGCCTCCACCGCATCGCGCATCTGGATGCGCCGCTCGATGACGACCGCCGACAACCCACCCTGGCCGCCGCCCTGCCCGCCACCTTGTAGCGTCGCCCCCTGCTCCGGCGCGAGAATCGTCACCTGTTCGCTGGTCATCGCGTCCTCCGGCACCAGCGTTCCCGGATCGTCCGACAGGTCGGCGCGCTCGCCGTCGGACACCATCTCCTGGCCTTCGCGATATTTGCGCCGCGAGCGCGGATCGATCTGCAACCGGCCGGTAAACGAGCCACCAAGCACCTTGTAGGCGGCCATCAGCGTGCGCAGCCGCTCATTGATCTGGCGGTTCATCCGTTGCTGGCGCTGCTGCACCGTCATCATCATCAGCGCCCGCACGCCCATGCCGAGCACCATGAACAGCCCAAAGCCGAGCACGGTGGTCATCACCCCGTGCCACGAACTGAAATCGAAAAAGCGCATCTCAACTCTTTCTGTCCGGAACCGGTGCATATTTGCGATCCGGCGCCGGGCGGGTTAGGGACCCTCATGACAGCTCGATTGAGCGCAGCCCACAGATGGAGATGATCATGGCGGATGACGACGAATATATCTACGACGACGTGTCGGGCGAATGGCTGCCGGCCTCGGAAATCGCTGCCCGCAACGCCGCCGCCAGCACCATCGAAGTGCGCGATGCGTCCGGCGCGTTGCTGGTTGACGGCGATTCCGTCGTCTTGATCAAGGACCTCAAGGTCAAGGGCGCAGGCCAGACCATCAAGCAGGGCACGCTGATCAAGTCGATCCGGCTCACCGACAATCCCGAGGAAATCGACTGCAAGTTCGACGCCATCAAGGGCCTCGTGCTGCGCACCGAGTTCGTCCGCAAGCGCTAAAGCATGGTGCAGTCAGACGGATTCGCCTGACGCACCAAAGATTGAGCGCGGAAGGTCAGACCGCAGCCGAATGGCGCGCGGTCCCCTTCGAGAAATAGTGGTCGAACCGGGCCGCCACCACGCGCACCAGCGCACGGTGCTGCACCGGCACCACGAACAGATCGCCCGCGCGCACCAGCATCGGCTCGGCGTCCTGCGTCACCACGCTCGCCTCGGCCAGAACGGTGCGCGCCGCCGCGCCAAACAGCCTCAATGCCGCGTCTGCCGAAAAGCAGAAATCGCACATCAGCCGTTCGATCACCCAACCGCGCAGCCGGTCCTCGTCGGTGAACACCACGCCGCGCGCAATCGGCAATGTTCCGGCAGCCACCCGCCGCTGATAGTCGCCGGTCGCCGTGATCGTCTGCGCATGGCCCTGCCGGAAACGGCTGACCGATGACGGACCAAGCCCGATCAACGTCTCGCAGCCATCGTCGGTATAGCCCTGAAAATTGCGCCGCAACTGCCCCAGACGGGCCACCTGCGCCAGCGAATCCTCCGGCAAGGCAAAATGGTCGAGGCCAATCGTGTCATAGCCGGCACGCGCAATCAGCGCGGCTGCCACCTGCGACTGCGCCAGCCGTTCATCCGTCCCCGGCAGCACCGCTTCGTCGATCATCGTCTGGTGTTTCTTGAACCACGGCACATGCGCATAGCCAAACAGCGCGATGCGATCGGGCCGCAGCGACAGCACCTGGGCGATGGTCGCCGCGACGCTGTCCTGCGTCTGGTGCGGCAAGCCATACAACACGTCGAGATTGACCGAGCCAACGCCGCGCGCACGCAAACCGTCGACCACCCATTTGGTGTCTTCAAAACTCTGTTCGCGGTTGATCGCCTTTTGCACCTGCGGGTCGAAATCCTGAATCCCGAGGCTCGCGCGCGTCAGGCCGATCTCGGCCAGCACATCGAGCTTGGCCGCATCCATATCGTTGGGGTCGATTTCGACGCTGATCTGCGCATCCGGCAGAAACGTGAAATGCGCCCGCAACGCCGCCATCACGGCGCGCAGATCGTCCGGCTTGAGCATGGTCGGCGAGCCGCCGCCAAAATGCAGCGCCGCCACCTGCCCGCGTCCGCCAACCAGCCGCCCGACCATTGCCGTCTCGGCCATCAAGGCACCGACGAACGCGGTCACCGGGTCATAGCGCAATGTCTGCTTGGTGTGGCAGGCGCAGAACCAGCACAGCCGGTCGCAGAACGGCACATGGACATACAGCGACAGCCGGTCGTCCTGCGGAATCGCCGCGAGCCAACCTTCGACCGTCGTTGCGGTCACGCCGTCATGAAAATGCGGCGCGGTCGGATAGCTGGTGTAGCGGGGCGCTGTGTCGGCACTCATCAAACGTCTCCATCTCGTCCTCGTGCCTGTGTCGCGCGGACTTGTGAGCCCCGCGTTGACCTGCATCAATGGCATCGCGTGCAGTCCTGACCTATGCAGGCACTCGATCCTGATGGCCCCGCCAACCTGACAACGAGCACCCCTTGCGCCAAACCTCCGACAGTCTGCCCGTCCTGTGCGCGTCCTGCGAAGCCCGCCACCGCGGTGTCTGCGGGGCGCTCAATGCAGAGCAGCTCAGCGAACTGGCGCGCGCGTCCCATCTTCAGGTCATCGAGGCAGGCCGCGAACTGGTCGGCGACACCGAACAGGTCGAAAGCTACAGCAATGTGTTGTCCGGCGTGGTCAAGCTGACCAAGACACTGTCCAACGGCAGGCAGCAGATTGTCGGCCTGCAATTTGCGCCTGACTTTGTCGGACGGCCGTTCCGCGACGAAAGCCCGATCAGCGCCACGGCCGCCACCACCGTATCGCTGTGCTCGTTTCCCAAAGCCACGATGGAACGGATGATGCGCGAGCAGCCAAACCTGGAGAACCGGTTGCTGCGCCAGGCGCTGGACGAACTCGACGACGCCCGCGACTGGATGGTGACGCTCGGCCGCAAGACCGCCGCCGAGAAGATCGCCAGTTTCCTGCTGCTGATTGCCCGCAACATCGACCCGAAAGCCGCCGCCGCCGACCGTCCGGCCTCGTTCGACCTGCCGCTGACGCGCTCGGACATCGCCGACTTCCTCGGCCTGACCATCGAAACCGTCAGCCGCCAGCTCACCAAACTGCGCATCGACGGCATCATCCGCATCGAAAACAACCGCCGCGTCACCAT
>JBEBXE010000154.1:0-7600 GCA_040391705.1 Aerobium aerolatum | reverse complement strand
CGGACTGCACGTCGCCGTCGTAGTTCTTGCACGCCCAGACGTAGCCGCCGGACCATTTCAGGCTGGCTGCGACCATGTCGTCGATCAGGCGGTGCTCGTAGGTGATCTTCTTTTCCTTGAAGGCCGCCTCGAATTCCTGCTCGAACACTTCCTGGAAGATGTCCTTGAAGCGGCCGTCATAGGCCTTGAGGATGGTGTTCTTGGTCGACAGATACACCGGCCAGCCGCGCAGCAGGCCATAGTTCAGCGAGGCGCGGGCGAAATCGCGAATCGAATCGTCGAGGTTGTACATGCCCATGGCAACGCCGGCGCCCGGTGCGTCGAACACTTCGTGCTCGATGACCTGGCCGTCTTCGCCGACGAACTTCATCGTCAGCTTGCCCTTGCCGGGGAAGCGGAAATCGGTGGCGCGGTACTGGTCGCCGAAGGCGTGGCGGCCGACGACGATGGGCTGGGTCCAGCCCGGCACCAGGCGCGGCACGTTCTTCATGATGATCGGCTCGCGGAAGATGGTGCCGCCGAGAATGTTGCGGATGGTGCCGTTAGGCGACTTCCACATCTTCTTGAGGCCGAATTCCTCGACGCGCGCTTCATCCGGGGTGATGGTGGCGCACTTAACGCCAACGCCGTACTTCTGGATGGCGTGGGCGGCATCGATGGTGATCTGGTCGTCGGTCGCGTCGCGCGATTCCATGCCGAGATCGTAATATTTGAGGTCGATGTCGAGATAGGGGTGGATCAGCTTGTCTTTGATGAACTGCCAGATGATGCGGGTCATCTCGTCGCCGTCGAGTTCGACGACCGGGTTTTCCACCTTGATCTTCGCCATGAGAAATGCCTCGTTTTTTGGTAAGGGGACGAACGCCCCCGACAGGGTTCGAATAGGAATTGCGGCCCCTATAGCATCGCCCGGCTTGAAGGCAAAGTGCTGCCGCAGCCTGCGGGCCGGTTTGACGCGGAGGAGACGAAAAAATGGGTACTCGGTTTGAAATCCACGATTTGGGTGAGGTGAAGCTCAACGTCGCCATCAGCGGGCGGGCGGATCGACCGCTGATCATCTGCCTGCACGGCTTCCCCGAATATTGGGCGGCGTGGCGCGAGGTGATGGCCGAACTGGAGGCTGATTTTCTCGTCGTCGCGCCCGACCAGCGCGGCTTCAACCTGTCGTCAAAACCAGTTGGCGTCGACGCGTATCGGGCCAAGCACATGGTTGCCGACCTTGCGGCGCTCGCCGACCGGCTGTCGCCCGGCAAGCCGTTTGTGCTGGCCGGGCACGACTGGGGCGCGTCGGTGGCCTATGCCTTCGCGATGACGCGGCCCGAGCGCGTGTCGCAGCTGATCATCGCCAATGGCGTGCACCCGGTGTGCTTCCAGCGGGCGATCTTTGAGGATGCGGCGCAGCGGGAGGCGAGCCAGTACATGAACCGCCTGCGGGCCGACGATGCCGAGGAGCTGCTGGCGGCGGACGGGTACAGGCGGTTGGCGCGGATGGTCGAAGGGTTTTCGACCGCCGACTTCTTCGACGCTGCGATGAAACGTGGATATCTCGAGGCGTGGAGCCAGCCGGGGGCGCTGACCGGGATGCTGAACTGGTATCGCGCCTCGCCGATTATCGTTCCGGAGGTAGGGGCCACGCCGTCGGGACCGTCGGTGCTGGATATGCCGCCGGAGAATTTTGCGATCACGATGCCGCATCTGGTGCTGTGGGGACAGCAGGACCAGGCGCTGCGGCCGACCTGTCTCGACGGGCTTGAAACGTTCGCGCGCGATCTGACGGTGATGCCGGTTGCCGACGCCGGGCATTGGATCCTGCACGAGCAGCCAAAGGCGGTGGCCGAGGCGATTCGTGGTTTTGTTGTTCGCTGACGTTCCGTTTTTCGCCAATATGTGGCAGTGGACGCGACTTCAATGCAGTAAATCCCGATGGGGAGCCCGATGGCAGGCACGGACCGCGACAAGCGGATGATTCAGGAAGGCCCGGCGATTATTCTGGTCGAGCCGCAACTTGGCGAGAATATCGGCATGGTGGCGCGCGCCATGGCCAATTTCGGGCTGGCCGAGCTGCGTCTCGTCAAGCCGCGCGATGGCTGGCCGAACGAGAAGGCGCGGGCTGCGGCGGCCAAGGCGGATCACGTCATCGACGGCGTCGTCGTGTTCGACACGCTCGCCGAGGCGATTGGCGATCTCAACTATGTGATTGCCACGACGGCACGCCAGCGCGACGGGTTCAAGCCGGTGCGGGGGCCGGTGGAAGCCGCGCGCATCCTGCGCCAGCGCTTCGATACCGGCCAGAAGAACGGCATCCTGTTCGGTCGCGAGCGATTCGGCCTCGACAATGACGAGGTCGCGCTTGCCGACGAGATCGTCACCTTTCCGGTCAATCCGGCCTTCGCCTCGCTCAACATCGCCCAGGCGGTGCTGCTGATGTCGTATGAGTGGATGAAGACCGGGCTGGAGAGCGAGACCCAGACCGCATTTGAAGGGCCGATCACGAAGCCTGCACCGAAATCCGCCTTGCAAGGGCTGTTTGACCATCTCGAACAGGCGTTGTCGGTGCGTGGATATTTTCGACCCGCCGCAAAGAAGCCTAAGATGATCGACGGTTTGCGGGCGGTCCTGACGCGTCCGGCATTTTCGCTGGAGGAGATACAGGTTTTGCGGGGCGTGGTATCGTCACTCGACTATTTTTCACCCAAACAGCCGCGCGGCACAGCCTATCCGGATCGCAAGGCGGAAGTTGATGCAAAAGCCCATACCGGGGAAGCAGAGGGCGGAGAGGGCAAAACGGATGACTGACCGGCCGGTGCTGGTGTTCGATTCGGGCATCGGCGGACTGACGGTTCTGCGCGAGGCGCGGGTGCTGATGCCGGACCGGCGCTTTGTCTATGTCGCCGACGATGCCGCCTTTCCCTATGGCCCCTGGGAAGAAGACGCGCTGCGCGCCCATGTCGTGGCGCTGTTTGGCAAGCTGATCGCCGAACACGACCCAGAAGTCGCGGTGATTGCCTGCAACACCGCTTCGACGCTGGTGCTGGGCGATTTGCGCGCGGCGTTTCCCGACACGCCGTTTGTCGGCACGGTGCCGGCGGTCAAGCCGGCTGCCGAGCGCACCCGCTCCGGCCTTGTCTCGGTGCTGGGGACGCCGGGCACGGTGAAGCGGCAATATACCCGCGACCTGATCGGCGAGTGGGCGTCAAAAGTCCATGTCCGGCTGGTCGGCAGCGAAAGGCTGGCCTCGCTCGCCGAAACCTATATGCGCGACGGCTATGTCGACGAGGACGCGGTGCGCGCCGAGATCGAGCCGTGTTTCATCGAGCAGGATGGCAAGCGCACCGATATCGTCGTGCTCGCCTGCACCCACTATCCGTTTCTGGTCAACCGCATGCGCAAGACCGCGCCATGGCCGGTCGACTGGGTTGATCCGGCCGAAGCCATTGCCCGGCGCGCGCTGTCGCTGCTGACGCCGGTTGAGGGCAGGGCGGAGCTTCTGCTGGCGGCGGTGGACCGCGCCGTCTTCACCTCCGGCAAGCCCGATTTCGCCGCGCGCCGGCTGATGCATGGTTTTGGATTGACCGTGTTGTAGCCAACCAGTCGGCTGGGACAGCAGGCGGGTGCGTCTGCGCCATGCGCGATGCCGCAATTCGCGCCTATGATGCCTGCAGCGTTTGGCGCAGGAGAATGAGCGGCAATGTACATACCGGCGCATTTCGAAGAGATCAGTTCGGCCGAGATCGCGTCTGTGGTCGCGGCGTTTCCGCTTGCCTGCATCGTAGCGCAGACGTCCGAGGGGCTGATCGCCAACCACCTGCCGTTGCTGGCGGGCGCGGATGGCACGCTCATCGGCCATGTTGCGCTGGCCAACGACATGCACCGCCTGATCGGTGACGGGCAGGAAGTGCTGGCGATCTTTCGCGGCGAGGATGCTTATGTCTCGCCGAACTTCTATCCGAGCAAGCCGGAGCATCACCGCCACGTGCCGACATGGAACTATCAGGTCGTCCACATCTATGGTGCGATCACGTTTCAGCACGACGAGCGAACCAAGCGCGCCGCCGTCGGGCTTCTGACCAAGCGCCATGAGCAACGTGTGAATGGTGCCAACGCCTGGCGCATGGCCGATGCGCCGAGCGACTATATCGAGCAGATGCTGGCCAGCATCGTCGCCTTCAGGCTGACGGTGACCAGAACGCTGGCAAAGTCGAAGCTGAGCCAGAATCGCGACGACCGCGACTATCGCGGCGCCATTGCCGGTTTGCGCGCCAGCGGACAGGAGTCCATGGCCGATCGCATGGCTGGCCGGTTGAAGGCGGACGACTGAGCGACGTCGCTTTCGCGCAAGCATTGACATTGCGGCCGGATTTCCCTAAACGGCCATCAACCCAGCGCTCCAAAGGTGCGGGGTTTCAACAACGTGTCCCGTGGACACCATCGCAGCGTGCGACGGATGTCCTGTCAGGTCTCGAAAACGGAGGCCAGAGGAGGGCGCGTTTCCTTCACTCGAAGCGCGAGCTTTCGAGTGTAACTTTTTGAAAGGAAATGCGATGAGCAAGCGCGAAGCATCAAAGTACAAAATTGATCGCCGTCTTGGCGAAAACATCTGGGGTCGTCCGAAGTCCCCGGTGAACCGTCGTGAGTATGGCCCAGGCCAGCACGGTCAGCGCCGCAAGGGCAAAATGTCTGACTACGGTGTGCAGCTGCGCGCCAAGCAGAAGCTCAAGGGTCACTACGGCGACATCACCGAAAAGCAGTTCCGCAAGACCTACGAGGAAGCCAATCGCCGCAAGGGCGATACGCCGGAAAACCTCATCGGTCTGCTCGAGTCGCGTCTGGACGCGATCGTCTACCGCGCAAAGTTCGTGCCGACGATTTTCGCGGCGCGCCAGTTCGTCAACCACGGCCACGTCAACGTCAACGGTCAGCGCGTGAACATCGGTTCGTACCGCTGCAAGGCTGGCGACGTGATCGAAGTTCGCGAGAAGTCGAAGCAGCTGGTCATCGTTCTCGAGGCCGTTGGTCTCGCCGAGCGCGATGTGCCTGACTACCTCGAAGTCGACCACAACAAGATGGTTGCCACCTACGTTCGCGTTCCTGGCCTTGCTGACGTTCCGTTCGCAGTGCAGATGGAGCCGAACCTGGTCGTCGAGTTCTACTCGCGCTAATCGGCATAAAGCATGTATGGAAGAGGCCGCCGGCTCGGAAGAGTCGGGCGGCCTTTTCTTTTTTGGACAAACAGATGCTGTTGAATCGACTGGCGGAATGGCGTGCGGGTGTGGTGCTGTGGCTGGCCGCCTACGGTCTGCTGTGGACGCTGCTGCCGCTGATTTTCAACGCCGGGCTGCCGGTGGATGTGGTGGAAATCGTCGCCTGGGGGCGCGAGTGGCTGGTCGGTCTTTACCGCCATCCGCCGATGAAGACCTGGCTGATGGAGATCGCCTTCCAGGCCACCGATGGCTGGCTCGGCAGTCCGTATCTGCTGTCTGCTGTCGCCTTCGCGCTGGCGCAACTGGCGATCTACGCCGCGATTCGCGACGTGCTGCCGCGCTCGTTCGCGTTTGCGGCGGTGGTGCTGTCGGGCCTGATCGTCTATTTCGGCGTGCATCTGCCGCAATGGAACGCCAACATCGCCCAGCTGCCGTTTGCGGCGCTGTTTATCCTTGCGATGTGGCGCGCGCTCGATAAGGGCAGCGTCGTCTGGTGGCTGGTCACCGGTGCTGCCGCTGCCGGCGGTTTCCTGACAAAATATTCGTTTGCGCTGATCCCGGTCTGCGTTGCCGCGCTGGCGCTGTACGATCCGTGGATGCGCAGCCGCATCCGGATGGTGCCCGCCGCACTCGGCGTTGTGGTGACCTGCGTGCTGATCGCGCCGAATCTGCTGTGGCTGCTGAACAATCCGGAAGCGGCCGAAGCCGCGATGGCGGCAAATTCGCGCCTGTCTGCGGGTGGCGGCGGCGTGACGGCGCGGCTTGTGTCGTCGCTGACGGTGATCGGCGTCACGCTCGGTGTCGCCGTCCTGCCGGCCATCGCCGTGTTGCGGGGCCTGTCGGGGCGCGGACGCGTCGACGATGCCCAACTGGGCCGGGTGCACCTGCTGACGCGCCTGTTTGGCGTGGCGCTGTTCGGTCCGATCCTGGCGACCATCGGCATCGCTGTTGTCACCGGGGTGATGGTCAAGGATCACTGGCTGATCGTCAATTTCCTGTTCCTGCCGGCGTGGCTGCTGTTGCGGGTGCGCGGACGCTCCGCCGAGATCGAATGGTCGAAGCGCGGCACGATCTTCGTGCTGGTGAGCATCGCGGCGATCGCCTTCGTCTATCCCGCCGAGCGCTGGTCGCATTACTGGTTTGCCAATGGGCGCGCGGTCAGCTGGACGCCGCTGATGCCGGGCGAGCCACTGGCCACCGCAGCCAAATCCGTCTGGCGAGACGCGCTATCCAAGGCAGGGCTACCCGCGACCACGCCGGTTGCCATTGCCGGTGGTGGGGTTGAGGCGGCGACCGTGGCGAACCTGTTGCCGGAACGGCCGCACTGGTTCGAACACCTCGACCCAAACCTGTCGCCGTGGGTGTCGCAGGACGATCTGCGTCGTCACGGCGTGCTGGTGATCGGCCCTGCCGATCCGTCGTCGTTGGCGGCACTCGGCCTGTGCGCCTTAGCGTCAACCGACTATCCGTGGCGGAACGGGCGCGGCACGGAAGGCGTGACGGTGCGAATCGAGGCGTTTTTGCCGGCTGAAAGCTGCCCGCCGGGCAACTGAGGCGATCAACGCAGGCGGTTTTCGATTGACCAGTGCGCGGCGAAGAAGTTGAGCACCGCAGCAACGATGACGCCCAACAGCTTGGCCGGCCACAGGCCGATCAATGGCGGCAGCAGCGCCACCGCGAGGCTGGAGACGCCCAGCGAGATCAGCGCGCCAAAGCTGAAGAAGCGCAGAAACGCCCAGCCCTCATGCAAGGTGGTGTCGCGCTCGAACGACCAGCGCGAATTGATGGCATAGGAAAAGCAGACCGCAACGAGCCATGCGAGCACGTTGGCCAGCAGCACCGGCGTCGCCAGCGCGACGAGACCGGCAAAGACGGCGAGATCGACGCCGGTATTGGCGACGCCGACAATGCCGAAGCGCAGGGCCTTTTGGGCAAGCGTGCGGGGCGGTTGAATGGTCATCGTGACATGCCTGCAAGTTCGACGTTGGCCGCCTTGAGCGCGGCTGCGAAGGTATCCGACATCAGATAGGCATGCTCGACGGCGCGCGGCGCGGTCAGTCGGTCGCGCGCCGCCAGAATGGCGTCGGGATGGCCGGGATGGCACATGATCAGCGCGTTGTCCGGCAGACTTGCCAGCGAGGCCGACAGCATCGCGGCAAAACCATTCGGGTCGTCCCACTGGTAGAAGCCTGCCAGCGGGCCAGCGCGCGTCATGCCGCGCTTGGCGAGAAACGAATCGTAGCCGCACGCCAGCGCTCGCACGACGGTGGCTTTTGCCAGCACCGGGCGCGGGGCGTGGCGAAGCGATGGCGCACCGCGCACGAATGCCGGCGGCTGCCGCGTCGCCAGCCAGCGCCGCGCGACGGGCAGGAAATGCACATGCTGGTGGCCGTCGAGGA
>JBEBXE010000153.1:0-7645 GCA_040391705.1 Aerobium aerolatum | reverse complement strand
GCAGACGCTCGACCGCGATGGCAAACGCGTGCTCCTGGTTCATCGGCGCGCAGTAGTCGAGCCGATCGAGATAGGGCACGGCCTGCAGATAGGTCTTCTGCTCCATCAACTTCTCGGTGCCGCGATGCAGCAGGCCGATATGCGGATCAGCGCGATCCACGACCTCACCATCCAGCTCCAGCACAAGGCGCAAGACGCCATGCGCGGCCGGGTGCTGCGGACCGAAGTTGATACTAAAATTGCGTACGGCGGTTTCAGCCATGGAACGCCTCAGTTCGTCTTGGCTTTCTCATCGCCCGGCAGCACGTAATCCGTGCCTTCCCATGGCGAGAGGAAGTCAAAGTTGCGGAATTCCTGCTTGAGCTCGACAGGTTCGTAAACGACGCGCTTGACCTCGTCGTCGTAGCGAACCTCAACGAACCCCGTCAGCGGGAAGTCCTTGCGGAGCGGGTGCCCCTCGAAGCCGTAATCCGTCAGGATACGGCGCAATTCCGGATGTCCGGAGAACAGGATGCCATAGAGGTCGTAGGCCTCCCGTTCGAACCAGTCTGCGCCGGGATAAATCCCGGTCGACGACGGAATCGGCGTCTCTTCGTCGGCGTGAACCTTGACGCGGATGCGCAAATTCTTCACCGGCGACAGCAGGTGGTAGACGACATCGAAACGCTTGGCGCGCCCCGGATAGTCTGCGCCGCTGACATCGATGAAAGCGATGAATTGGCATTCCGCATCGTCGCGCAGAAACTGCAGCACCGAAACAATATCGTCGCCTTCGACCAGAACCGTCAACTCACCATAGGAGATGACAGATTCCTGGATCTTGGCGCCGAGCTGCTCGGCCAGATACCCGGAAAGCTTTGCGAGAGCCTCACTCATGATCGCCTCTTACCGCTCAATGGTGCCGGTGCGGCGGATCTTCTTCTGAAGCAGAAGAATGCCGTACAGCAGCGCTTCCGCCGAAGGCGGACAGCCGGGAACATAGATATCGACCGGAACAACCCGGTCGCAGCCACGCACCACCGAATAGGAATAGTGGTAATAGCCGCCGCCATTGGCGCACGAGCCCATCGAGATGACGTAGCGCGGCTCAGGCATCTGGTCGTAGACCTTGCGCAGAGCCGGCGCCATCTTGTTGGTCAGCGTGCCGGCAACGATCATCACGTCCGACTGGCGCGGCGAGCCGCGCGGCGCAACGCCGAAGCGCTCGCTGTCGTAACGCGGCATCGCCGAGTGGATCATCTCGACCGCGCAGCAGGCCAGACCGAAGGTCATGTACATCAGCGAGCCGGTACGCGCCCAGGTGATGAGTGCTTCGGACGAGGTGACCAGAAAGCCCTTGTCGGAGAGTTCCGAATTGATCTCGCCGAAAAATGCGTCGTCGGAGCCGATCGGCTTGCCGGTATTCGGATCGACAAGACCCTTCGGCTTCGGAGCGATCAGAGTCGCGGAACCGTTATTCAATCCCATTCCAGCGCTCCCTTCTTCCATTCATAGATGAAACCAATGGTCAGCACTCCGAGGAACACCATCATGGACCAGAAGCCGAACCAGCCAATATCTGCGAACGCCACGGCCCATGGAAACAGGAACGCGACTTCGAGGTCGAAGATAATGAAAAGGATGGCAACCAGATAGAAGCGCACGTCGAACTTCATGCGCGCATCGTCGAACGCGTTGAAGCCGCATTCGTAGGCCGACAGCTTTTCCGGATCGGGATTGCGATACGCAACCAGGAAGGGGGCGACAAGAAGCGCCACACCGACGACCAGGGCAACCCCGACAAAAATCACGATAGGCAAATAGGAACTGAGAAGTTCGCTCATAGGCTTTTTCCGTAGACCGCCCCCGGCCAGAACCGCAGCCCCGGGGGAAGAGGCAAAACCGCGACGGCCCTACAGGTTCGCCACGGCAAAGGCTTGTTGCAACGCGGCGAGGGTTAGCGCAGGCGTCCCCCGGAAGCAAGTCAAACGTTGCTCTGAAATGCGCACCGCCGCGCTCAACACGCTTGAATTCAAGCCTTATCCCACGCTCGCGCCGGCTGGCTTTCACCACGACGCCCCATGAAGATCACAGTTTCAGCGCCAAAGCGAACGAATTGCCCTCATAAGCATCGCAACCGCGGCCAATCGACTCAATCGCGCGGATCATTCGGCCGTTGCGACCGAGTAGCGCATCGGCATGTGCGACCAGCCGCGCATTGGGTGTCGCCGACGCAGACAGCTGCCGCAACGTCGTCGCCAACTCGTCCTCGTCGCGCTCCGGCGACAGCGCGGCAGCGGTAATATAGGCGGCTGCCGTCGAGCGGCTGATTCCGGCAAAGCAGTTGATCACCAGCGGTGCGGCCTGGTCCCAGGCGCGCACGAACGCCAGCAGGGTTTCGACATGTGCCTGCCCCGGCGCGACCAGCCCGTCCTGTTCCTGGACGATATCGTTCATCGACAGGAACAGATGATTCGTCGCCGCAATGCTGTGCGGGCGCTCGAACGGCGTGCCGGCATTGAGCAGCGTCACCAGATGCGCGGCCTTGGCCTGCGCCACCGTCTCGGGAACGCTCGTCAGCGAGCAAACATGGATCATCATCATCTGTCTCCGCAATTTTGCGCGAGAAAGTTGGTCTTTCTCGCGCAAAGTTGGTTGTTATGGGCAGGGATTGCCGAACTTCTGGTGCAAATCGTCGACGGCTTCCTGCATTTGCGCCGTCCACGTCACATCCATCGACGACAACGCCAGCTCCAGCTGCGCCATCGTCGTGGCACCGATGATGTTCGACGTCACGAACGGCCGGTGCGTCACGAACGCGTTGGCAAACAAGGCCGGCTCCATGCCAAATTCCCGCGCCAGCTGATTATACGCCTTGTGCACCGCGTCGGCACCCGGCGTCTCATAGCGCTGCTGGCGATCGAACAATTGCTTGCGCGAGCCCAGCGGCACCGCACCATCATCATACTTGCCCGTCAGGTAGCCCTGCGCCAGCGGTGAGTAGGCCAAAAGGCTCACGTCTTCGCGATCACAGACTTCTGCGAGGTTCACTTCGAAATTGCGGTTGACGAAATTGTAGGCGTTCTGCA
Source organism: Aerobium aerolatum (assembly GCA_040391705.1). Classification (GTDB taxonomy): domain Bacteria; phylum Pseudomonadota; class Alphaproteobacteria; order Rhizobiales; family Rhizobiaceae; genus Aerobium; species Aerobium aerolatum_A. Next base: position 4,577 of record JBEBXE010000153.1, on the reverse strand, counting down.
CCGACACCGGGCGCGGACCGACACCCTTCTCGGCTTCGGCGATAAACTTCATCACCCCCCACGAGCTTTCGTTCGACAGCCCGAGGTTGCGGATTTTTCCGGCCTTCACCAATTCGTCGAACGCCGCCAGCGTTTCGGCAATCGGTGTCTCGTCCTCGGCCCGCCGCGACGGCTTGGTGCGCAGGCGAGTCGGGTTGGAGCCCCACGGCACCAGCCGATCCGGAAAGTGGATTTGGTAGAGATCGACATGATCGGTCTGCAGCCGCTGCAGCGACTTGTCGATCGCGTCGAAAATGTCGGCCCGGACCAGTTTCGATGGCCGACCGCCACGGAACCATTCGTCCGCCGTGCGCCCGACAACCTTGGTCGCCACGATCATCTTGTCGCGATTGCCGCGGGCCTTCATCCAGCTGCCGATGATCTTTTCGGTACGCCCCTGCGTTTCCGGCTTGGGCGGAATGGGGTAGAGTTCGGCGGTATCGATGAAATTGACGCCGCGATCCAGCGCGAGGTCGAGTTGCTGATGGCCTTCCGCCTCAGTGTTCTGCTCGCCAAAGGTCATCGTGCCAAGGCAGATTTTGCTGACGAGCAAGTCGGTGCGGCCAAGCCTGCGCTTTTCCATGCATGGGTCTCCGTGTGTGGAAAGGGGCGAGAAACCGCCCGAAGAAAAGACCAACCTAGAGCATCGAAACGAAAAGTGGAATCCGGTTTTCCGACGATTGCGATACTGAATGCGCCCTGCGCGCCGTTGTTTTGCATTTGAAAAATCCGGCGGTGTGCGCGAAAAGAACGCGGCGGCGCAACCGGCAACGGTCTGGGCGCTGCCATTGACTTGGCGATCGGCTTGCGTTCCGTTGCGCCAAGATTAGGGGAGGCCAGACGTGCCGAAGACAGACATAGCCCGCCGGGTGTACAACCACACGTGGAAGCTCGACCCGATCATCCGCAGCCTGCTCGACACCGACTTCTACAAGCTGCTGATGCTTCAGATGATCTGGGGCCTCTACCGCGATGTCGACGCCACGTTCTCGCTCATCAACCGCACCACCTCCGTCAAGCTCGCCGAAGAGATCGACGAGCAGGAATTGCGCGACCAGCTCGACCACGCCCGCACCGTGCGGATCAGCAAGAAAGAGATGATCTGGCTGGCGGGTAACACGTTTTACGGCCGCAAGCAGATTTTCGAGCCCGACTTCCTCAAGTGGCTGCAGGATTTCCGCCTGCCCGAGTACGAGCTGACCAAGCGCGACGGCCAGTATGAGCTGCACTTCCACGGCCGCTGGGTCGAGACCACGATGTGGGAAATCCCCGCACTTGCCATCATCAACGAGCTGCGGTCGCGCACCGCGCTGAAATCGATGGGCCCGTTCGCCCTCGACGTCACCTATGCCCGCGCCAAGGCGAAGGTGTGGGCAAAGGTCGAGCGGTTGAAAAAGCACCCGGAGATTCGCATCTCCGACTTCGGCACCCGCCGGCGTCATTCCTTCCTGTGGCAGCGCTGGTGCGTCGAAGCGCTGAAGGAAGGCATCGGCGACAGCTTTAGCGGCACATCGAACGTGCTTCTGGCGATGGACACCGACCTCGAAGCGCTCGGCACCAATGCGCATGAGCTGCCGATGGTGCTGGCCGCCCTCACCACCAATGACGACGCGTTGCGCGCCTCGCCCTACAAGGTGCTGCAGGCGTGGCAGAGCTATTATGGCGGCAACCTGCTCATCGTCCTGCCCGACGCCTTCGGCACCGCCGCGTTCCTGCGCGATGCGCCGGACTGGGTTGCAGACTGGACCGGTTTCCGTCCGGACAGCGCGCCGCCGATCGAAGGCGGCGAACGCATCATGCAATGGTGGCGCGAGCACGGCCGCGACCCGGCCGACAAGCTGCTGATCTTCTCGGATGGTCTCGACGTCGACACCATCATCGAGGCCTACCAGCATTTCAACGGACGCGTGCGCATGTCGTTCGGCTGGGGCACCAACCTCACCAACGATTTCCAGGATTGCGCCCCGGCGCATAACGACGCGCTGCGGGCGATTTCGCTGGTCTGCAAGGTGACGCGCGCCAATGGCTTCCCGGCGGTCAAGCTCTCCGACAACCCGGAAAAGGCGACCGGCGACCGCGAGGAAATCCAGCGCTACCTCCGTGTGTTCGGCGAAGAAGCGCGGAGTCCGCAGCCGGTGCTGGTCTAAATCCCTACCTCCAACGTCTTCGTGTTTGACCTTTCGCACCCGTTTCATGCTATCGCATGTCACGGGGCGCGCACACATGAAGCGGAGACAGATGAGTGCATCAACCCGTAGCCGGTAAGGGCCGTCTCGAAGCCATCGACTTTGCGCGCGGCGCAGCGCTCCTTGCCATGGCGCTGTATCATTTCAACTGGGATCTCGAGTTTTTCGGCTATGTCGCGCCCGGCACCGCCGCCACCGGCGGCTGGAAGCTGTTTGCGCGCTGCATCGCCTCGTCGTTCCTGTTTCTCGTCGGCGTCAGCCTCGTCCTCGCCCATGCGCGCGGCATCCGCTGGGCCCCGTTCCTGAAGCGCATCGCGATGGTCGCCGTTGCCGCGCTGGCAATCTCCATCGCCACCTACATCGCCGTTCCCTCCGGCTTCATTTTCTTCGGCATCCTGCATCAGATCGCGCTGGCGAGCCTGCTCGGCCTTGCGTTCATCCGCCTGCCCGCCGCCGTCACCATTGTCGTCGCGGCGCTGGTGATCGCGGCGCCGCATTATCTGCGCCATCCGTTTTTCGATCATCCGGCACTGTGGTGGGTCGGGCTGTCTGAAAACCGTCCGCTGTCCAACGACTATGTGCCGTTGTTCCCGTGGTTCGGCGCGGTCCTGCTCGGCATTGCCGGCGCGCGCATCGGCGAGGCCACCGGCCTGTTCGACCGCCTGCGCCAATGGACCCTGCCCCGCGCCACGACCATCGTGCAGAAAGCCGGCAAGCATAGCCTTGCCTTCTATCTGATCCACCAGCCGGTGCTGATCGCGGCCATCTGGCTGTTGTCGCAGGTCGCCCCGCCGGCGCTGGAGGCGCGCGACATCGACTTCACCCGCGCCTGCACCGCCCAATGCGCGCAAACCCGCAGTGAGGAATTCTGCACCATCTATTGCGGGTGCGTGCTGGCCAAGCTTGAAGCCGAGAACCGTTTCGATGAGGTCTTCGAGGGCCGTCCCAGCGCCGAGACATCACGGCGCTTGCAGCAAATGGTCGAGGCGTGCACTTTCGAAGCCGACGTCACGATACCGGGGGGACTGGCCGAATGAATACGCACCATGACAAGCCGACGAACATGCCGTGGCCGCCGTTGATCTATATCGCCGCGGTGGCGCTGGCGGTGATCGCCAACTGGCTGTGGCCGCTGCCGTGGCTGTCCAACCCGCTGAGCGATTTCCTGTTTGCGTTCGGCTGGCTGCTGGTGGTGCTGGCGCTGGCGATGATCGTGTCCGCCATCCGCACCATGCGACGCGCCCACACCACGGTGAAGCCGCATGAGGCCGCCGAGCATCTGGTGACCAGAGGCCCGTTCTCGTTCACCCGCAACCCGATCTATCTCGGCAACACCATCATCATGCTCGGCATCGGCCTGATCGCCGGCGTGGTGTGGTTCATCGTATTCGCGCCAATCGCCGCCTTTGCGACGCAAAAGCTCGCAATCGAGCCCGAAGAACGTCATCTGCAGGCACGTTTCGGCAAGAAATATCGGGATTACGCGAAGAAAATCCGCCGCTGGGTCTAAACCCCAGTCGGACGGCGTCAGGTGTTGACGCCGAGCTCCACCAGGCGCTCGACGCAGGCTTCCTCGGCATTGTCGAGTTCGGCCAGCGTCTCTTCCAGATCGCGGCGCTTCTGGCGCAGCCCTTCGCGCTTTTCCTCGATGCGCTTGATCATCAGCTTGAGCTGCCCGACTTCGCCGGGCGGCTCGCGATACATCTGGATGACTTCGCGGATTTCATTGATGGAAAAGCCGAGGCGCTTGCCGCGCATGATCTGCTTGATCAGCGTGCGGTCGGAATGGCGGAACAGGCGCGTGCGTCCGCGCCGCAGCGGCGCGATCAGCCCTTCGTCTTCGTAGAAGCGAAGCGTGCGCGTGGAGATTTCGAACTCCCGCGTCAGTTCGGTGATGGTGTAATATTCCCGCATCCGCGCGGCATCCTGTCCTGAATCCGTTGCATGATTTGGCACGGCATTTACGTAAAAGTCAATTGCGAGGTCAGCGCAGCAAAGCCGCAGCCGCGCGGGACCGCACAAAACCGCGCTTTCAGACCATTACAGGAAGCCGAACCACCATGTCGCCAGACCGAGGAAGGCGAAGAAACCGACGACATCGGTGATCGTGGTGACGAACACGGCAGACCCCACCGCCGGATCCGCGCCAAAGCGGTCGAGCGTCAACGGCACCATAATCCCGGCAAGCGCCGCCACGAAGAGATTGATCATCATCGCGGCGGCGATGATGCCGCCAAGGTTGGGGTCGGAAAACCAGGTCCCGGCGATCAGGCCGATCAACGTCGCAAAGATCACGCCGTTGAGCAGACCCACGCCCATTTCACGCCGGATGATGCGGCCGGCATTGTAGAT
>JBEBXE010000152.1:0-7678 GCA_040391705.1 Aerobium aerolatum | reverse complement strand
TGGCAAGAGCCTAGCTGAGCCCGAGGATGCGGATTGCGTTGTCGTGGAAAAGCTTCTGGCTGTCTTCCTCGGACAGTTGCAACTCATCGAGCAGGCGCAAGGCGGTTGCGGGATCCCAGCACGGGTAATCCGTTCCGTACATCACGTTATCGATGCCGTAATATTCGATGGCGAATTTCATCCCGGCTGAATGCGGCGACACCGTATCCGTGTACATGCGCTTCAGGTAGCTGCTGACGGGGTTCGGCAGCCCGGCAGTCTTGGTATTCTTGTCCATCCGGCCGGACTGGTACGGCAGGGCACCGCCGGTATGGGACAGGACCAGCTTGAGGCCCTGGTGCCGCTCCATCAGGCCGGACAGGACCAGCCTGGACGCCGCCACGCTGACTTCCATCACGCGCCCAAGGCTGAGATGCAGCGCACCGTTGTAGCCTTCGAGAAGATCGCCGAAAACGGCGTCGGTCGGATGCAGGAACAGCGGCAGGCCCAGCTTGGAGACGTGCTCATAGAATGGCTCCAGACGCTCATCGTCGATGCGCCCTTCCCGGCCGACGCTGCCTGGCAGATTGAGCCCCATCAGGCCCAGTTCGTTGACCGCGTGGTCGACGACTTCCAGGGCCACGCCGGTATCGCGCAGCGGCACGGCAGCACTCGCCCAGATCCGTCCGGGATAGCGCTTCTGCGCCCCGGCCATCTCTTCGTTCCACATCAGCGCGAGGTCACGGCCTTCTTCGACCGGAAGCTCTGAAAATGCGATCGAGAGTGGCCCGATCGACAACACGGCCGAGATATCGTGGCCGAGCGCGTCCATGGCTTCCAGTTGCCGGTCGAGGTCGTACCACTCGGCCCAACTCGCCACCGTCCCGCTGCGGCCGTTGGCGCCCTGATAGGTATAGCCGCCGCGTGCATTGGGATCGGCACGCGGAAAACCGTGCCGTTTATGCAGATGTTCGAGAACCGATGTCGGCCACCAGTGGAAATGCGAATCTATGATCTTCATGGGTTGGTTCCTTCGAACGAACGGCAGAGAACGGTTCGGCTCAAGATTCCTTGCTGACCACCTCTAGTCATCGTGAGACACGCGCCAGACGTCGCTGCGCTGTTCGATGTAAGACAAGATTTGGGTCAGAAGAACGCCGATCAACACGACAGCCACGATCGGAATCATCATGCGCGTGGTCTGCAATTTCTGCGCATAGAACGCGATGGCATAGCCAAGACCGGCATTGGCGCCGAACAATTCAGCCACCACCACACCCGTCAGCGCGCGACCGACGCCAAGACGCAAACCGGCAACGATGACGGGGATCGAGCCCGGCAGGGCGATACGGAGGAAAATATCAAGCGGCGTCGCACCAAAGGACGTTGCCGCCCGCTTCAGATCACGATCGACATTCTTGATGCCGGACAGCGTGTTGGCGTAGATCGGCGTCAGCGCAAACAGGAACGAAATGGCGACAATGGTCGGCAGGCCATAGCCGAGCCACGCCACGAACAGAGGGTAGAACGCGACCGTCGGCGTGGAGTATTTGAACCAGATGAAGGGGTCGAGCGCCGCTTCCACGTCCCTGAACCAGCCTGCGACCATGCCGAGCCCGACGCCGACGACCACGGCCATGCCGAGCGCCAGAGCAAAGCCGTACAGGGTTGCCAATGTGTTCTTCAACAGCGATCCGTCACCGGCCTGGACGAACAGTTCCTTCCAGACGGCACCCGGCGTCGAGATGAAAAACGCGTTCACCAATCCGAAATCGACGACCAGCTGCCAGGTGATCACAATGGTGGCGAAAGAAACAAACCCGAGGATGATGGCCTGTCGACGATGGTAGAATTCGATCATGTTCATTCCGGCCTCCAGGTACGAATCCGGGCTTCCAGCAGCCGCACCGACAAGGTCAGGGCATACCCAAAAATGCTGACGACGAACGCATAGACCAGCAGGCGATCGATCCGCATCGCGGAACCGTAGGTATCAAGCTGATGGCCGATACCTGCCTGCGAGACGAACAATTCGCCCACCACGACGCCGAGCACGGCACGCCCGATGGCCAGGCGAATCCCGGTGAGGATCGACGGCAGCGACCCCGGGACGAGAATGCGTACAAACACGTCCAGCTTGCTGGCGCCGAAAGAGCGTGCAGCGCGAATGAGCTTGGCGTCGGCTTCACGCATGCCGGCCATGGTGTTGACGACGATCGGGAACAGAGCTCCGAGAAAGACGACAGCAACCTTCGAGGCCATGCCGATGCCCAACCAGATAACCAGGATCGGCAACAGCACCAGCGTCGGCGCGATATAGAGCGCCATCAACGGCGGATCGATCAGATAGCGCGCGGTCTTCGAGGTGCCGAGCACAACGCCGAGCGGCACGCTGATGACCAGGGCGAGCGCAAAACCCAGGACGAACTCGGTGAGGCTGATCTGGGCGTGAAAGAGAAAATTGTCGCTGCGAAACACATCGAGCGCAGCCAGAACAACCAGGCTCGGCTGGCTGGTGAAGCGACCGTTCACCCAGCCCATAGACGGTGCGATTTCCCACAGGATCAGAAACGCGGCGACCGCCAGGATGCTGACTGTGGTGGAACGTTCCAGCCGGAAAGTCCGGCGCGGTGGCGACGTCACCGCGGAGGTTGCGGACGTGTCGGTCATCGCCATTACGCCGCCTTTTCCACGAGATACATCTCGGACATGTCGGCTGCGAGATGCGCGCGCAGACGGCGACGGTAGTCGTTGAAGCGTTCGGTATCGAGCATTGCAGAGGTGCGCGGGCGCGGAAGGTCGACGGTGATGACCTCCTTGATATGCCCGGGGTTGCGCCCCATGACGACGATCTTGTCGGACAGGAAAACCGCTTCATCGATATCGTGCGTGACGAAGATGGTGGTCTTCTTGTCCTGTTCCCAAATTCGCAGCAGCTCTTCACCCATGATTTCACGAGTCTGCGCATCCAGCGCACCAAAAGGCTCGTCCATCAGCAGGATCTCCGGATTGACAGCCAGCGCACGCGCAATGTTGACGCGCTGGCGCATGCCGCCGGACAGCTGATGCGGGTGATAGTCGGCAAAGCGCCCAAGCCCGACCAGACGGATCATCTTCATCGCCTGCTCGGTCAGGTCGCCGCCTTTCCAGCGCTGCATTTCCAGACCGAAGCGCACATTGCCGAGGACCGTGCGCCATGGGAGAAGCGATGCGTCCTGGAACACGACGGCGCGGTCCGGACCCGGCGCAGTGATTTCCTTCTGCCCTCGCATAATGGAGCCGCGCGCAGTCTTCACCAGCCCGGCGATCGCCAGCAGAAGGGTGCTCTTGCCACAACCGCTGGATCCGACGATGGAAACAAATTCTCCCTCGCCAACCGAGAGATCGACGCCGTTGACGGCGGCAAAAACCTCAGTGCTGTTCGGCTTCTGGTAATCAATTCCCAAGTTGCGGATCGTGATTTCGGCCATGGCCATCCTCCACTGAATACGGTGTGCAATCGCATCGAAATAATGCCTCCGCGCAACGGTGTGAGCCGGCGCGGAGGACTTGACTGAAGGCTTGCAGCCTCCGGCAGAACCCGCAGATTACTGCGGCTTCCACTCGTCGAAGCTGTCGACGTAGGTTGGGATCCAGAACTTGTCGAGCGGCCACGCTTCCGCGTAAGTGCCGCTGGCCATGCCCATATCCCAGAATGCCTTCATGCCGGCATCGCTGGGCAGGCGCCCGTCTTCGTGGATACCGTTGATGAAGTCGTCATAGCCACGACCGGCATACTTTTCTTCAATGCCGACGCGCTTGACGAGAACTTCAACCGCCCGCGCCTTGTCGGCCTTGGCCAAACGGACACCCTTGACGTAGGCGCGCAGCAGCGCCTTGATCATGTTCGGCGACGCCGTGATCGTGTCTTCCTTGCCGTAGAAAACGTGGAACGGATAGTCTTCCGCGATGTCCTGCTGGCGCAACACGAGGTTGTAGCCCATGTCAGCCGCGATGAACTTTTCCGGCGTGGCGAAAATGTTGACGTCGAGCTGACCGGCTTCCATCGCCGCCAGACGCGGCCCGGAACCACCGCCCTGAATGATGGTGACGTCCTTCTCCGGATCGATGTCATGCGTGCTCAACGCGTAGCGCGTGAGGAAATCGGTCGAGGAGCCGAACGTCGTCACACCAAAGCGCGCACCCTTGGAGTCGGCCAGCGTCTTGATCGTCGGCACCGCGTACCAGTCGAACACGGTCATGTTGAAGCCGGAGTAGAAGACCTTGACCCCCTGCCCGGTTTCGACACCGACGAGAGCCTCAGCGAGCGCGCCGACGCCGAAGTCGACGGCACCGGCCACCATACCCCGAACCAGATCCGTACCGCCCTTGAATGCGACGATATTGACGTTGAGGCCCTCTTCCTTGAAGAAGCCCGCGTCTTCCGCGAGATACAGCGGAATGAAGGTCGAGGTCGTCAGCGGCAGGCCGATGGTGACATCGACCTTTTCCAGATTTCCTTCGGCATAGGCCACGCCGGTCATCAGGCTTACTGCGCCCAGAACCGTTCCCAGTTTTTTCAGTGTTTTCATCATGATTTTCCTCCCTTTGATACGACTGCTGTCACTCGCTTCACGAGCAGCTTGTGCCGCCCGTTCAAGACTCACGGTCGATGCATCGCACCGCCATTGAGAAATTCGCTCAACACTTCAAGAGCCTTGCGATGGGCTCCCGGCATGAATTCGACCAATGCATCGAAAACGCCGATGGAACCGGCGGATAATGTTTTCAGACTGGCTCGTTTGCGTTGGATGATCGCGTGGGCGTGGGCCAGATCAGAAGGCTCCGAGACAAAGCTCTCCTCCAGCCACGCGCCTCGGTAGAGAACCCGGACGCGGGCGGGCCACTCGCTCGAGAGTTGCGACAATCGCGCATCGGCCGAAATTCGCACGCGTGATGCAAAGGCCAGTACCGGCGCGCCGGTCGGGCCGTCACGGCGCACGTCCACGGCGCTGGCGGGGTCAAGCGCCAGCTGCGCGAACTGCAATCCGAGATGCGCAATTCTGGAAAGGCGGTCGTCGGTCTGAAGCGGCCGCGCCAGGACGGGAACAGCTTCCGGCGGCACAGCCACCTCAATGTCCCCGATCTCATCGAGATCAAGGCCCTGCTCCAGCAAACGCTCAAACGCGACAATCGCATTCATGCCCTGACGGGCGGCGACGAACGGCTTCAGGCCAGACGACGCAATCGCCATCGGGTCCAGCGGACCCCAACCGGGCGCTTCGGGGTTCTGAGCCTTGAGCCACTGCGCGGAGAGCAGATCGAGGTCGCCCTTGTAGCCGTGCGCGGCGGCGTGCGCAGCGCGAACGCCCTTCAAGGTTGCTTCGCCGATCGAAAGCCAGCGCGCGGAGGGAAAGCCCGACGGCCTGCCGTTTCGGCCCGACGCACCGGCAAGCGCCATCACCAAAGCGTGCGCGCGCTGTTCCAGCGTCAGTCCAAGCGCGGTGGCCGTGGTGACCGCAGCGATGGCCGACGCCGCCAGAAGGCCCGGCCATGTGTCAGGAAGAGCGCGAACCCCGCCGATCGCCGTGCCCAGTCCGATGCCGATCGCGTAGCCCGCACACACCGCCTCAACGAAACGTTCGTCGCTCGAGGCAAAGGCAAGCGCAGCCGGAACCGTGACGGCACCAGCCGTCACACAGGATGCGACGTGGATGTCGTCCCATTCCGTCATCCGAATGGTGGCAGCGGCAGCCGCCGCGACCAGCTGCGGCGAACTGGCCACAGGCTGATAAAACCTTCGCAGAGCCTCCCCTTCAGGGGCATGCGCACCCGCATGCAGGCAGAGCAGCGCATCGGCAGCACGCAGCCCGACATGCTGCCTGGCAGCCGCTTGCGATGCGTCGAGGGCCCCGACCGGGTGAAGGATCTCGATTGCGTTCAATCAACGCGCTCCTGAGCCGGGACCGCAAGCGCAAGACCGACGGGGCCGCCCGCAAGGATCTGGCACCCGCCAAGAGAAGCCCTGAGGCTGAGAACGCCGAACGGAATTTCAACGCCGCGATCGCTTGCAGGGGTGGCAATCTCCGTCAGTGGAAGCGTGCCGCGCGGCGTTTCAAGCCGCCAGTCGATCAACTGGTCTGCCAGTTCCAGACGCGCCAGCTGCCCGCCAAGCGGTGCCGTGAGGTCCAGCTCCGCCGCCAGATGCACGAGTTTCTCATCCAGACGCGCGATGTTCTCGCGCAGACCGGCATCGCGGCTGAAGGTTCTGGTCTGGCGGATCCAGACGCCATTATAGGCCAGCGACAGGCGGACGGCGAAATGATCGCCGATCCGCGCGTTCGGCAGCCGCCCCGGACGGTGGTCCTGCGCCAGGTCGGGTGCCACGGCGATATAGCATTCCTCGGCGCCGGCATCGCGCGCAAGCCGCTCGAGATTGCTGACGGCTTCGCCTGCGGTTGCAACGTTGATGTCGACGCGATCGAGCGCTTCGCAGGCCAGCGCATGGGTACGACGGACCAGACGCAGTTCAGCTTCGTCTGCAACGCGGCGCACGCTGTCGAACATCGCACTGGCATCGACGAGTTGCACGTCGGCTGCGGTGGTGATTTCTTCGGCAAGACCAGCCGGAAGCAGGTCGAGCTCCAACACGCCGACCCGTTTACAGCCCGCCGCAGCCAGACGCTCGCCGATGAGGCGTCCGGGCTTTGGCGAGTGGCCGACTTCGGATGTCGGGTTGACCGAGCGGATCCAGTTGCCGACGCGTTTGGACAGCGCGGTCGAAAACACCGGAGCCTGATGCGGCAGCAGGAGCAGAAGCGCGTCCGACCAATAGGGCGTAAAGCCGGTCAGATAGGTGACGCCATGCGAGCGCACGTGGTTGGTGTAGACGACGAGGGCGTCGAGGCCAGCTGCGACCATCGCCGCGCTGATCCTGTTCTGGCGCGCCTGAACCTCCTTTTCGGACAGTTCTTCCTCGCGCCACATCATCAGGCCGTGTCTCATGACCTGTCCCTTCCGGTGCTGCCTGAAAACAGGTCTCGGGGTGTTCTGGAGAGATTTTCCGCGCCGTCGCTGCGAACGATCAGGCTGTCGCCAAGCACGATGTAGCCCACCACCGGATGGTAGGTGTTGGGATGCACGATGATCGACATGTTCTCCTGAAGGACGGTCTCAACATCTTCGAGAATATGCGGCTTGGTGTCGGGGAACATGCCGATGCCGTGGCCGCGAACACGGGTGTATTCGCTGGTGACGTAATCGCCCAACCCGTAGCGCCTGAAGACGTCGTTTTCGGCACGCGCCACATCGGCTGCGGTCACGCCGGGTTTGACGGCGGCAATCCCGGCCTCCAGCGCTTCGCTGAACACGCCAAACGCGTTGCGCTGCGCATCGGACGGTTCGCCGACCACCAAAGTCCGGCAGATCTGGGCATAATATCCGCCGACGCAGGGCGTGAGTTCGGTGGTGACCATGTCACCCGGCTGCAGAATCCGGCCGGAGGGCGGGGCCATGCCACGAACCTCTGCCCCACCTGATCCGATGATCATGAAATTGTCGTCGACACCCCTGGCGCGAAAGAACGCTTCGACCTCGGCGATCAACGCGTAATCAGGCCGCCCGGCCCGCGCCGCCTGACGGAAGACTTCGTAGCCCTCGTCGGCAACAACAGCGGCCTTGCGGACCCATTCCAGTTCTTCCGCTGCCTTGACCATCAGCA
>JBEBXE010000151.1:0-7681 GCA_040391705.1 Aerobium aerolatum | reverse complement strand
GATGTCGGCGTCCGGCGTGGTACTGGTGGATGAAAATGGCGCACTTGTCGACGGCAATGCAACCTTGACCATCGACTGCGGCGCGTGATCCGTCCTTCTCCCCACATGCGTTAGGGCATGATGAAAGCCAGCTGGCTGCGGACGTTGGCAGCGAGGGATTTCAGGCGGGGTCCGACTTCTTCCTCGATCTGGTTCGGGCTGAGGCGGAACAGCGGGACGCGGCAGTTCATGGCGAAGCACTCGCCGGATTTGTCGCGCAGGAGCGGCACGCCGGCGGAATTCGTCCCTGGAATCCACACCCCACGCACCACGGAAAAACCGCGAGACTTGCAGGACGCAACGCCTTCTCGAAACGACTCGCCGTATTTCACCCAATCTTCCGGTGAAGCGCGACGGATTTCTTCCAGTTTTCGCGTCAACTCGTCGTCTGTGAGCTGGGCGCAGAGGGCGTGGCCGATGGCGGCCGGCAGCAGCGGCCCGATCGTGCCGAGATCCTGCGATGTCCAGACGTTTTCGTTGACGCGGGACGTTTCGAGATAGACAAAATTGACGCGGTCGATCGTGCCGATCGAAACCGTGCCGCCGACGTCTTGCGCGAGCTTCTGCATCGAGGGGCGGGCGATCTGTAGAATCTTTGCGCTGGCGAGCAGCGGATTGACCAACATCAAGGCCCCCCAGCTGAGCCGGTATTTCGACCGCTCCTGCTTCAGATATCCGAGTTTTGTCAGCGTATAGGTCAGCCGCGCGACCGTGGGGCGATTGATGCCCGTCTGGGCCGCTATCTCGACATTGGTCATTGACGTTTGATCGGGCCGAAACGCGCGCAAAACCTCCAATCCCTTTGCCAGGGTGGTCGCGAAACCTGGGTCGCGGCTGCTTTCCGGCAGGGTGTTTTCTGGTGTCGACATGTCAGCCCGGACCTCGATGAATTTTGCAATGCATCATGCATGAGCCCCCAGGAATTTCAACGGGATGACCAAGGGCTGATGTGCGATGCACAATCTATTTGTGCTGCAACTGCTAATAAGTCAACATAATGGACACTTATAGAATTAAATCAATACCATATTGACACGTGGCATGCGGAGTTAAATAGTGACGTATCGAGTCCAGCAAGCGTCTGGTGGATATGGGCCAGGAGGAGAAACGAATGACACGCGTAATCGACATGGAAATCGGGCTTCCGCATTCCGAGACGAACCCCGAGATCGATCGCATCGCGCATGGTCGTCCGGGCACTCCGTTCGCACAGCCGCTTGAGCGGCCCGACGGCTACGGATTTGCCAATTATTCCCGCGTGTTTCGCTCCAAGGAACGTAGTGCTTCGACGCCGGATGCCTCGCCCAAGGACGATGGCGGCCTCAAGAAGCTGGTCGAGGATATGGACCGCGCGAATGTGCAGTGTGGTCTTCTCGTCGGGGCGGAAAACAGCGCCACGGGCAAGATCCATGCGCAGTATCCCGGCCGCTTCTTCACATTCGTAACGTTCGACCCGACGGATGGCATGCGCGCCGTCCGCGAATTCGAGCGGCTGGTGAAAGACGAGGGCGCCAATGGCCTGCGGCTGTCCGCGCTTTACAACGGTGTGCCGGCCAATGACCGTCGCTATTACCCGCTCTATGCCAAGGCCGTCGAGCTGGATGTGCCGGTGCGTATCTACACCGCGATGAACTACGCCAACGACCGCCCGTACGATCTCGGTCATCCGCGCTATCTCGACGACGTCGCCATCGACTTCCCCGAGCTGCGCATCGTTGCCGGTCTTGCCGGCTGGCCGTGGGTGAACGAGATGGTCGGCCTGCTGCGTCGCCACCCCAATCTGTATGTCGACACCGCCGCGCATCATCCGCGCTACTTCGGACAGCCTGGTTCCGGCTGGGAGCAGTTCATGCAGTATGGCAACACGTTGCTGCAGGACAAGGTGATGGTCGGTCTGTCGCGCTATCTCTTCGGCACCTCTTTCGAGTCGCTGATCGAGGATTACAAGAACCTGCCGCTGAAGGAATCGGTCATCGAGAAGTGGCTGTACGGAAATGCCGCGACGTTCCATCGGCTCTAAGCATCGGACCGATGAGTTGAATAGGGCGTTCGGAATAGTCCGGACGCTTGGCGATCTAGCCAGGGGGCGGCGATGCTGCGCTTCATACTCCAGCGAGCGCTTTATGCGGTGCCGCTCATCTTCGTGATCATCGTCGTGATGTTCTCGCTGCTCTACCTGATCCCTGGCGATCCGGTGCAGGCGCTGGTGGGGGACTATCCCGTCCCGCCGGCGTTTCGTGCGGCAATTGAGGAAAAATACCGCCTGAACGATCCATTCTTCGTTCAGGTGGGCAATTACCTCGCTTCCGTTGTTCAGGGCGATTTCGGCTTCTCCTATCAGCACCAGCGTCCGGTGCTCGACCTGATCCTGGAACGCGCGCCGCGAACCATTCTGCTGGCCTCCGTCGGTTTTGCCGTCGCCATTCCGCTTGGCATGCTTGTCGGCGTGCTTGGCGGCACCACCACCAACCCCAGCGTCGACAAATTCTGGACGACGACGGCGCTTGTCGCCTACGCCGTCCCGACCTTCTGGCTGGGACAGCTTCTAGTGATGTTCTTTGCGCTGCGGCTGGGCTGGTTCCCGACGCAGGGCATCGGTCCGCTGGTCTCCAGAGCGCATGGTCTCGATTGGCTGCTGGAACGGGTGCGCTACCTTGCCTTGCCGGTTCTCGCCTTCGCCATCCACGAAGGCATGCGGTTTGCACGCATCATGCGCGCCAGCGTTATCGACACATTGGCGCAAGGGTACATCATCACGGCGCGCGCCAAGGGCCTGAGCCGCGGGCAGATCATCCGGCGCCATGTCCTGCGCAATTCGAGCCTGCCGCTCGTTACCATTGCCGGTTACGCCTTCGGCTCGGCGCTCAGCGGCGCGGTGCTGCTGGAAACCGTCTTCACCTGGCCGGGCCTTGGTCTGCTGCTCGTCGACTCCATTCGCCTTCGCGACAATCTGACGGTGATTGGCGTGGTCATTTTCTCTGCGTTCGCGGTGATCCTGATGAACCTTGTCGTCGACATCCTCTACGCGCTGCTTGATCCGCGCATTCGGACATCGGGGTAATCGCCATGACCGAATTGACGACACCAAACCCCGCACAAACCACATTGTCCCGCTGGCGCACCACCGTCGGGCACATGATGGGTACGCGCCATGGCGCGATCGGCACGGTCATCCTGCTGCTTCTGGCAATGACCGCCATCCTCGCGCCTTACGTGGCGCCGTATACGCCGCTGCAGCAGACGACGCAGAGCCTGGCGCCGCCGTCAGCGGCGTTCTTCTTCGGCACCGACAATATCGGCCGCGATCTGTTCTCGCTGCTGCTGTACGGGGCGCAGTCGTCCCTGCTGGTGGGGCTTGGTGCAGCACTTGCAGCGCTGCTCGTCGGCGGAACGATTGGCATCCTCGCGGGCTATTTCCGCGGCCGGGTCGAAGTCGTGCTGATGCGTGTCATCGAGCTGTTCCAGACGCTTCCGGTGATCATGCTGGTCCTGTGTGCGGTCGCGTTGTTTGGGTCGAGCTTCTCCTTGCTGATCACGGCTGTCGCCCTGGCGATCTGGCCGATGGAAGCGCGGCTGGTCTACGGTCAGTACATCAAGCTGCGCGAGCGCGAGTTCATTGCCGCAGCGCGCGTGGCCGACCTTTCGACGTGGCACATCATCTTCCGTGAAATCCTTCCCAATGCCGCCCAGCCGATCATCGTGCAGGTGGCGCTGGATGCCAGCATCGCGATCCTCATCGAAGCTGGCCTTGGTTTTCTCGGCCTGTCCGACCCGTCGATGGTGAGCTGGGGGCAGCTGCTGTTCGTCGCCCAGGACTACATGGACAGCGCGTGGTGGATGAGCGTTTTCCCGGGCGCAGCGATTTGCCTGACCGTCATCGGCCTCAATCTCTTCGCCGATGGCCTGAACGAGATCGTGGACCCGCGCAGTTCGCGCGGGATGGGAGGTCTGCAATGAGCACCGCACCATCCGCGCCATTGCTGAGGGTCAGCGACCTCAAAGTCCACTTCCGTGTCGCAGATCGTCTCGTTCGTGCTGTCGACGGCGTCGAGTTCGAGATCAATGCCGGGGAATGCGTCGGCGTCGTCGGTGAGTCCGGCTCGGGGAAAAGCACGCTGGTGCGCGCAATTTCCCGGCTGATGCCAAACCTTCCGCTGGATGAAGTCTCGGGCAACGTCGCCTTCGAAGGTCGCGACATCTTCGCGATGAACGATCGCGAGCTGAGAGCGCTGCGGCGGTCGCGCGGGTTCTCGATGATCTTCCAGGACCCGCTCGGCTACCTCAACCCGACGCAGCGCGTCGGTCGCCAGATTGCGGAAGCGCTGTCGCCCGATGGGCGCGGCAGGCCGGACCGCGTTCGCGTCCAGGAATTGCTCGACGAAGTCGGGTTCCCCGACCCGGCACGTGTTGCCCGCCGGTTTCCACATGAGCTGTCAGGCGGCATGCGCCAGCGGGTGATGATCGCCATCGCGCTCGCAAGTGATCCGAAGCTGCTGTTTGCCGACGAGCCGACGACCGCACTCGATGCCACGGTGCAGTTGCAGGTGCTGGAAACGCTCTATCGCTTGCACAAGGAACGCAACATGGCCGTTGCCATCATCACCCACGACCTCGGCGTCGTCGCGGAGATGTGTGATCGCGTTTACGTCATGCAGACCGGCAAGATTCTCGAAACCGCCTCGACGGTCGACCTGTTCGAAAAGCCGCAACATCCGTATTCGGCGCGCCTCGTCAGTCTCAGCACGCATCGGCTGCACGGCGCTGGAGGGCCTGAATGATGCCGCCCATTCTTCGTTTGAACAATGTCAGCCGCAGCTACAAGACCCGC
Organism: Aerobium aerolatum; assembly: GCA_040391705.1. GTDB lineage: Bacteria > Pseudomonadota > Alphaproteobacteria > Rhizobiales > Rhizobiaceae > Aerobium > Aerobium aerolatum_A. The sequence goes on along the minus strand of JBEBXE010000151.1, from coordinate 2,814 downwards.
AATCCCGACGGTTGGGGTTCGACGGTGCTGCGCGCCGCCGCCGACGTCACCCTTGACGTCTACGAGGGCCAGACCTTGGCGATCGTTGGGGAGTCCGGTTCGGGCAAAAGCACGCTGGCGAAGCTGCTCCTGATGCTGCATCCGCCATCAAGCGGTGACGTGGAGTTCCGCGGCGCGTCGCTGGCCAAGCTCGACAAGCGCCGGCGCAGTGAATACCGCCGGCAGGTCCAGGCGGTGTTCCAGGACCCGTCATCGTCGCTGAACCCGCAGATGACGGTCGAGCAGACGCTCGGCTACGTCGTGCGTCGCCATGATCTGGTGAGCGACGCCGACCAGCGCGGATTCCTGCTGCGCCAGCTTGAGTCCGTCGGGCTTGAACCTGCGGACCACTATCTGACGCGCTATCCGCATCAGCTCTCGGGCGGCCAGCAGCAGCGCATCGCCATCGCCCGTGCGATGATGCTGGAACCCAAGGTGATCATCGCCGACGAGCCATTGTCGAGCCTCGACGTGTCGATTCAGGCGCAGGTGTTGCAGCTGATGCTCGACCTGCGCACGCGCACCAATGTCGGCTTCGTCATCATCAGCCACGATCTGGCGGCAATGCAGTCGATCGCCGATGTGACCGCGGTGATGTATCGCGGCCGCATCGTCGAGATTGGCAAGGATGTCTACGACAAGCCGGCGCATCCCTACACAAGGCTGCTGCTCGACGCGCGTCTGGCTTCCAATCCGCGCCACGGCCGTATCCGTGCCGCGGCTGCGACCAAGACACCGACGGTCCGCAGCGTGCGCCTCGAGGGCGGTTGCAGTTTCCGCGATCGTTGCCCGTATGCGGTGGAGATTTGTGCCACCAGCGAACCCGTTCTCCGTCCCGTTGGCGCCGGGGAAACGAAAGCTGCCTGCCATCGCGCCGATGAATTTTCGGCGTGATGGACAGTCAGCAGGACTGCGCTGCCCGCTGAAGGGTAGCGATCGACAGATCAACAGGGAGAGAGACCATGAAACTGAGCTTTCGGAATAAATCCTCCAGATCGACGCTGCGGCTTGCGGCTGCGTTTCTCGCGGCGGGTGTAAGCTTCGCGGCGGCTGTGCACGCCAATGCGCAGGACGGCACCCCGGAAAGGGGCGGTACCGTCATCGCAGCGCTGAACTCGACGACGATCCCGACCCTAAACACGCAGCTGACCTCGTCCGTGCCAGCGCTGTTTGCAGCCGACGTGTGGGCTGATGGTCTCATGACCTACGACAAGGAAGGCACGCGCCTGCCACGCCTTGCGACCGAGTGGACAGTGTCGGAAGACGGCAAGACCTATACGTTCAAGCTGCGCGACGGCGTGAAATGGTCCGACGGCGAGCCGTTCACCTCCGAGGACGTGGTGTTCACGCTGAAAACCTTCGGCCAGTTCAACACCTACCTCACCAAGCTCATGCCGCTGATCGAGGAAGCCTCGGCACCCGATGCCACCACGTTTGTGCTCAAGCTGAAGCAGCCGCTGACGGCAACGCTCGACCTCTTCGATAAAGAGGTGTTCCCGCTGATGGCCAAGCACATTTATGACGGACAGGACGTTGCGACGCATCCCGCCAATCTGGCGCCGGTTGGCCTCGGGCCGTTCAAGTTCGACAGCTGGCAGAGCGGGCAGTCGATCACCTTCGTGCGCAACGAGCATTTCTGGGATGAGGGCAAGCCTTATCTCGACTCGGTGATCTTTGCGCTGATCCCGAACCCGCAGCAGCGCCTCAACGCAATCATCAACGGCGAAGTGAACTGGTTCCGGCCAGAGGTGGCGCAGGTCAAGGCGACGCAGGAAGCGGCCAAGAGCGGCACCTTCAAGGTGGTCCAGATCGTCAACAACGCGCCGGAAACGGCAGTCGTCGACTTCAACATCACGCGCGAGCCGTTGAGCAACGTGGCGGTACGCCAGGCACTGTTCCACGCAATCGACCGGGAGCGCATTGCGCAGGACGTCTATCAGGGGCTTGCGGCGACTTCCAAGAACGCGATCCCCAGCCAGTTCAAGGCACTGCACGATCCGTCGATCGACTACGACAAGATGTACGCCTACGATCCGGAAAAGGCGGGCAAGCTGCTCGACGAAGCCGGGTATCCGCTCAAGGACGGCAAGCGCTTCTCGATTGAGCTCACCGTGATTGCGGTGCCACCTTACAACTCGGTCGCACAGGTGGTGCAGTCGCAGTGGTCCGCCATTGGCATCGACGTCAAGCTTTCAACGCTTGACCAGCAGATCTGGACGAACAAGGTCTACAAGGAACGCGACTTCGACGCCTCGATCATCTCGTTGACGGGCCGGACAAACCCGGTGCTGGGTGTCGATCGAAGCTTCGTCTGCAACGAAGGCAGCGTTCCGTTCGCTAACCCGACCGGTTACTGCAACCCTGAGTTCGACAAGGTGGCGCTTGAAGCCGCTGCTGCGCCTGTTGGCCACCAGCTCGAAGCTTACGGCAAGTACGCCGAGATCATCGCGCGCGACCTGAACCAGCTGCAGCTGACCAATGCGCAGGTCTATGAGGCGGTGACCACGAACCTGAAGGGGCTCGACGCCCAGTTCAACTTCTCGTTCAACACCCATCCCAACTGGGCGGAAGCTTGGCTCCCGGCCAGCGAACAGTAAACTTCAAAGATCACTCCCCAGACTGGACCAGCCATGCAGCCATATTCCGGCTGCATGGCAGTGCATTCGACTGAAAAGGACGCATTCCCTTGCATATCGACGTAACATCCATGATGCGCCCACGCGCGGTGGCGATTGTCGGCGCCTCCGCAAAGCGGATGACGCAGGGCAATGTGGT
>JBEBXE010000150.1:0-7701 GCA_040391705.1 Aerobium aerolatum | reverse complement strand
TGGATTGACCGCCTGTGCACCCCGATGGCCTGGAAAGCCTACACCGACCGCTTGAACCTGAACCACCCGGAGCGGAACGCTGCGCGCAACGCCTATCTCCGCTGCACGGCCCACAAGCGGACTTACTTCGATTCAGCGGCGGATCGCCACCGTGGGCGTGCGGACTGGACGGTGCGCGACCTCGACGCGGCCCACAACGTCATGATCACGCATCCGGAATTGCTCGCTAAAACCCTGCTTGACCTGATCTGAGCCAGGCCGGCCCAGAAACGACGAGGCTATAAATGGCACAACACTCTCTATCGGCGGCGTCAGGCGGCGCGATACCTGCCGCGAATTTTCCGGATGTCGGTAAGGCCGACAGGGTCTGGCACCCGTGGAGATGGGCGATCAGCATCTTCATCATATTGCTGATGCTGCGCGTGGTCGTTCTCGTTGCCACCAACAAGAACCTGCAGTGGGACGTCGTCGCCGCCCATATGTTCGACCCGGTGGTGCTGCGCGGCCTTGGCATGACGCTGTGGTTGACCTGCCTGGCAATGGTGGTCGGCTTCACGCTGGGAACGGCACTCGCTCTGTTTCGCATGAGTTCGATTGCACCTCTCAGCTATTTTGCCCTCGGCTTCACCTGGCTGTTCCGCTCCGTGCCGACGCTGGTGTTGCTGATCTTCCTCTACAATATCTCGATCCTGATCCCGACGGTGGAACTCGCCATTCCGTTCGGCCCTGTGTTGTGGTCGGAACGCACCAACGATCTCGTGACGCCCTTCGTCGCCGCGACGATCGGGCTGGGGTTCCACAAGGCGGCCTACATGTCGGAGATCATTCGGGCCGGCTTGTTGTCGGTCGACGACGGACAGAAGCAGGCGGCCACCGCGCTCGGCATGTCGTCCACAACGATGTTGCGCCGTGTGATCCTGCCCCAGGCGATGCGCGTGATCATTCCGCCCACCGGCAGCGAAATCATCTCGACACTGAAGCTGACGTCGCTGGTCAGCGTCATTTCAATGGCCGACCTGCTGTACACGATCGAAACGATCTACGCCCGCACCTTCCAGACCATCCCGCTGCTGATCGTCGCCTGCCTTTGGTATCTGATCCTCACCTCGATCCTGCAGACCGGTCAAAGATATGTCGAGCGCCACTTTGGGCGTGGATATCGCAGCGCCGCCAACCACACGGCATCGCAAGAATGAGCGAGGGCAAGACAATGACGCAAACTTCCCGCAAGCCTGTGGTTCTTGCCCGTGACGTGCGCAAGAGCTTCGGCACCAACGAAGTCCTCAAGGGAGTAAGCCTTTCCGTCGAGGCGTCCGAGGTGGTGGTCATCCTCGGTTCGTCAGGATCGGGAAAGTCGACCTTCCTGCGCTGCCTCAACCAGTTGGAGGATATCAACGGCGGCTGGATCGAAATCGACGGCGAGCCGGCCGGTTACGACTATTCCAACGGACACGTCCGGCGTCTGCCTGCCCATCGCCGGGTCGTGCAGCGCCGTGCGCTGGGCATGGTGTTTCAGCAGTTCAACCTGTTCCAGCACCTCACCGCGATTGGAAACGTGATGGAAGCGCCGGTGTCGGTGCGGGGCCTGTCAAAGGCAGTGGCACGCGACAACGGCATGGCGCTGCTCGAACAAGTCGGACTGGCCGACAAGGCCAATCTCTATCCGTATCAGTTGTCCGGTGGCCAGCAGCAGCGTGTCGCCATTGCGCGCGCGCTGGCGATGGAGCCCAAGGTGATGCTTTTCGACGAGCCGACGAGCGCACTTGACCCCGAACTCGTCGGAGAAGTGCTTGCGGTGATGAAGAACGTCGCCAAAAGCGGCACGACCATGATCGTCGTCACCCACGAAATGGGCTTTGCCAGCGAAGTCTCCGACCGGGTCGTGTTCATGGATGACGGAATCATCATTCAGAATGCCCCGTTTGCCGAAATCGCCGCGAACCCAGCCAACGCGAAGGTCGCCAGTTTCGTGCGCCCCGCCAAACACTGATTTGTCTGCCAGAATTTTTAAAGAGGAACGACGATGCTTATTGATGCCCTGCAATGCGGCGAATTCGACCGCGAAGTTTTCCAGATGCTTCAGGCCGGTGGCTACACCTGCGTGACCCCGACCCTGGGGTTTTGGGAAGGCACGCTTGAATCGATGGACAATGTTGGCCATTGGCGCGACATGGAGCGCGACAATGCAGACCTGATCCGCATCGTGCGCAAGGCTGCCGATATCCGCCAATGTGAGATCGACGGGAAGCTCGGCATCCTGCTCGGTTTCCAAAATACCAACTGCCTCGAAGACCGGATTCGTTACGTCGAGCTCTTCGCCGACATGGGCACACGCGTCATGCAGTTGACCTACAACAACCAGAACGAGCTGGGCGGCTCGTGTTATGAAGATGAAGACAGCGGCCTGACCCGGTTTGGTCGCGAAGTCGTCGTCGAGATGGCTCGCTGCGGCGTTGTCGTCGACTGTTCCCACGTCGGCGATCGCACCACCCTGCATGCCATCGAGCACAGCCCCAAGCCGATTGCCGTCACCCACGCCAATGCCGCATCGATCTTTCCGCACAAGCGCAACCGCAGCGACGATGTGCTGAAGGCGCTCGCCCAGACCGGCGGCGTGATCGGATGTGCGGCCTACCGCAACATCACGCCGGAAGCTGCCTGCACGTCGGTGCGCGGTTTCGCGGAAATGGTCGCGCGGACGGTCGAGATTGCCGGCATCGACCATGTCGGATTGGGGACCGACTTCAGCTACAAGGGCAACGATGCGTTCCGCGAGTGGATGCGCAAGGGCCGCTGGACACGCTCCACGCAATATGGCGCGGGTTCGGTTGCACGCCCCGGCGCAGTGGCCAAGCCCGATTGGCTGCCGACGGCTGATCGGCTGAAGGATCTCGAAGGCGGGCTGGTCGAAGTCGGGTTCTCAAGCGAAGAAATCGGCAAAATCATGGGTGGCAACTGGCTGCGGCTCTACGAAACCGTTTTCGGCTGATTTCTCCCACCATACTTTCCAAATACCCTGCAAAGGGCGGGTTTCGGAGCCTTCCGATGCCCGGTAAGAAGACAGAGTGACTACGTGCGTCAGCAAGGACGCACGGCACTCCTTTGCATGCCGAAATAAGCCTGAGTGAAACAATTGCTAAGCGCGGAGCCGAGAGATCGCGCCGCGTGACAGCGCACCTGCGCGTGTCGATATGGCGTGCGCCTACGGAGATGTTGATGTCCAACATGCGCAAGATCCGCATTGCCGTTCAGCTTCAGCCGGTCCACTGCACCTATGACGCATTGCACGCTGCCGTTTCGCTGGTGGATCGGTCCGGCGCCGATGCGTTATTCAATTCGGACCATTTCTTTCCGTCGATCGGCGATGACAGCGGCGCCTGCTTCGAGGCATGGACCATGCTTGGAGCCTGGGCGGAGCAAACGCGCAACGTCCAGCTCGGTGTCTCGGTCAGCGGCAATACCTATCGCAACGCCCATCTGATGGCGGATATGGCCCGCACCGTCGATCATGTCTCCGGGGGGAGGGCGATCCTGGGGATCGGGTCGGGCTGGTTTCGAAAGGATCACGACGAATACGGGTTTGACCTCTCGACCCCCGAAGCGCGTCTCGACAACCTCTGGAAGACTCTGGAGGCGATACGGCATCGGCTGGTCCGCCTCAATCCGCTTCCGATCGCGTCTCCGCTGCCCGTCATGATCGGCAATGGCGGCGACCGCAAGCCGCCGGAAATGGTGGCGCGGTACGCCGACATCTGGATGGACTTCAAAGCACCGGAAATCGTTGCAGCCTACAACCGCGAACTCGACGCCGCCTGCCATGCCATCGGCAGAGATCCCGCCGAAATCGAGCGCGGGGTCGCCGTCTCACCGCAAGACCTGCCACGCGTGGGTGAATTACGCGACGCCGGCTGTACCCTCTTCATGATCCGAACCGCGGGTCCGGATTTCGATCTGACGTTGCTGCCTGAGTGGATCGACTGGCGAGATAATTACCGCACCGATTAGCGGGCGGGCACCTTGGACTATTGAACTCGACATCCGGTCGCAGCCCCGCGCTGCGGCCGTCAATGGGCGTTCCGGCATAGCGGTCGGAACTTTTTGTGCCCTGCCGGATTGTTAGGCATGCGTTTCATTCGGCGAGCGCTGACAATATCAGTCGACATTTCCAGAACGGGAAGACTCTAGAAAGGCGCTTCCAGCAACGGCCGCGCAAAACCTCATCCACCGATCAGAGGAACCTCCGAGATGCTTCGAGGAGGGTGCCGAAGGTCTGCCGAGGTGGATTGTTGACGTCCAAAATTCGTTCTTTCAATAGGAGACAATCATGGGTCGTGGCATTCTACTCTGGCTTCTCGGAATCCCGATTCCGGTCATCATTCTTCTCATGCTGTTCTTGCGGTAGGAGGATATGATGGTATCAACCATTCTGGCGACGGACCACGTCGCGCCGGCTGAATCTTCATCTTCAGCCGTCAGTTGGGGACCGATCATCGCCGGTGCCTTCGCGGCCTCGACGCTGACCTTTATCCTGATGCTCCTCGGATCCGGTTTTGGACTCACCATGGCGTCGCCCTGGTCCAACGAAGGCGCGAGCGTTACGACCTTCGCGGTGTCCACGGCTATTTGGCTTGTGATTGTGCAATGGCTGTCGTCGGGCGTTGGCGGCTACCTCACCGGACGTATGCGGACCAAATGGGTCGGCATCCACTCCGACGAAACCTTCTTCCGAGATACCGCGCATGGCTTCCTGGCCTGGGCAGTGGCAACGCTGCTGGTTGTGTTCGTGCTTGGTTCGGTGATGACCTCGGTCATCGGCACTGGCGCTCAGGCGATTTCCTCAGTGGCCTCGGGCGCAGCCATGGGTGCTTCGGCTGGTGCGAGCGCAGGCACAGGAACTGACGGAGGGTCGTACTTCGTCGATGCACTGTTTCGCCCAACCGATCCGTCACGGCTGAATGCGCCGGGGGCGGAGGGTGATGCCGCGGCCGCCGCTCAGGCCTCGCGCATCCTTCTGACAAGCGCGGCGGCAGGCGAAGTCTCGGCCGACGACAAGGCGTATCTCGGGCAACTCGTGGCTGCACGCACCGGTCTGTCCCAGGCCGATGCAACGGCCCGGATTGATGCGGTGCTTGCGCAGGCTGATGCGGCCAAACTCAAGGCTCAGGAGGCTGCCGATACCGCCCGAAAGGCTGGCGCGACGTTTGCGCTGGTCAGCGCTTTGTCGCTCATCATCGGTGCGTTCATTGCCAGTGCTGCGGCTGCATTGGGCGGGAAGCAGCGCGACGACGAAGAGACGCTCTACCTGACGACACGTCGAGGCTGACGACCTCGACGCCGGCACACAACCGGCTCACCATGCAGACGAAGGCTCCGCCGCGAGGCGGGGTCTTCGTCGTTTCAGGTGCTCACTTGAAATCGAAGCAACACCAGACTAAGTTGATTAGACTAAGTCTGGAGATTTCCATGCACACCGTCAATATCCACGAGGCCAAGACCCATCTGTCGCGTCTGATCGACCGCGCGGCAAAGGGAGAGCCGTTCATCATCGCCAGGTCCGGTAAGCCGATGGTCAAGGTTATCGCCATTGATACGCCCGCCGCCGGTGAAATGCGCCGCGTCGGCTTCATGGCCGGTCAGGTTTCCGTGCCGGAGGATTTCGATCGTATGGGCAGTGACGAGATTGAAAAGCTCTTCGGCGGCGACGCATGAAGCTGCTGCTCGACACCCATCTCTTGCTATGGGCGGCCGGCGAGCCTCACCGCCTTCCGCTGGCTGCGCTGGCGGAAATAGAAAACCCCGACAACGAGCTGATCTTCAGCGCAGCCAGCCTCTGGGAGGTTGCCATCAAGCGGGGCCTCGGCCGCGCCGATTTTACGGTCGATCCGCGGTTGCTGCGCCGCGGATTGATCGACAACGGCTATCATGAACTGCCGATCACGAGTGAGCACGCCGTCGCTGTCGACGGGTTGCCGCCCATCCACAAGGATCCGTTTGATCGCATCCTGATTGCCCAGTCGATCGTCGAGGGCATCACGCTGTTGACGGTTGATGATCTGGTGGCACGCTACCCAGCCCCGGTCAGACGCCTCTGACGTAACTCTTGCACCGATCTGAGACGATCGGATGCAACGCCAGAGACGATCGGCGCTCTCCGCTTGGTTATGACTGGTCCGGAACTGGCCCCGACGGGCTTCCATGACCAGCCTGAGACCGCGCCCCATGAAACCACAGCTTGTCCGCGAAACGGTCGACCTTTCCGACTACCCCGACCTCGTGGTCCTCTATCTCGGCATGCGCGTGAATGCCTTCCAAGGGCTTGCTACCCTGCTGGGTTTTCGCACCAAAATCTCTGCAGCCGTGCAGGACGCGCCCGACGGACTGCTGGCTCACGAACCCATCGTCTACTCGCTGTTCCCCGCACATGTCGGCATGCGCCAGTACTGGCGTGACTTCGAGAGCCTTGAGCGCTGGTCGCGCAGCGACCCTCATCGGGTCTGGTGGCAAAGCTTCCTGCGCGACCCCAAAGATACCGGCTTCTGGCACGAGGCCTATTTCCGGCACGGCGGCATGGAAGCCGTCTACGTCAACATGCCGGACCGTTCGGGCTTCCGATCCTTTGCGCCGGTCTGCGCTGCCAAGGGCGCGATGTTTTCATCCCGCAAGCGCGCGGGTCTGGACGGCGAAGCTCCGGCTGCGCCTGTGGGGGAGGGGGAGCTCTACGAATGACAGTCACTCAGGTGGTAAAGAAAACGAGGATGGCGATGGTCGGGAAAAGACATGCGTGGTTGGGGCTCGTGGTCGGTGGATTCACCTTGCTTTCGAGCGCAGCCGGGGCGGAGACGCTGAACGTAACAGTCACCAGCGTGCGCAGCGCCAACGGTATCGTACGCTGCGGGCTGTTTGCCTCAGCAAACGGGTTCCGGACTCCGGGACGCGAAGTGCAAGCCGCCGACGCCGCGATCAAGGGCGGGAAGGCGGTATGCCGCTTCGCCAATGTCGCGCCCGGCAAATATGCTTTGGCGGTTTTCCATGCTGAAAAGAACGAGGCTTCGATCCAGTATGGCCTCTTCGGCAAGCCCAAACAGGGTGTCGGCTTCTCGAACAATCCGTCGATCACCTTTGGCGCACCGAGCTTCGATAAGGCCCGGTTCGCGATGAACAAGCCACAGCTCGATCTGAGCATCGCCCTGCAATATTAGGGACCCTAGCACCCGGCGCGAAAACGTGCCGGGCTTGCGCCCCTCTCTCGTGCAAACGCGCGACTGAGGCCGTTTACACTCGCATAGCCGCACAGCACGGCAATGCGCGCGAGCGGAATACCCGGGCGCGCCTTGAGCAACGTTGAAGCGTGCCCGATACGGATCGATCGGATTACATCGCCAACGCTTTGTCCCCGCTGGGCGAAGACGCGATAGAGATGCGCGCGCGAACAGCCGAGGTCGTAGGCGATCGTGCTCGCGACAAGCGACGGATCGGCGTGGTGCAGATGGATAAATCGCAGCGCCCGGGCGTAGAACTCATCAGCGTGATCCCGAGGTGCCGCCGGCATCCTTGTGGCTTGCTCCGATGCCAGGATACCGAGTGCGAGGTCGGTCGCGACCTGCATGGCCAGCTGTGTGGCGGCGGCATCGAGATGGCTGGCGTCCCGCGCCATCATGCGCAAATGTTCATGCAGCGAGCGGGTGAGCCCCACCTGCGGCA
>JBEBXE010000149.1:0-7742 GCA_040391705.1 Aerobium aerolatum | reverse complement strand
AGGGCGCAGCGGGACCAGAGGGTGGAGAGGGCGTGGGTGAGGCGGTCGAGGTCGGCGTCGGTGTGCAGCGGGGTCGGGGTGATGCGCAGGCGCTCGGTTTTCTTGGCCACCGTCGGGTAGTTGATCGGCTGGACGTAGACGCCGTATTCGTCGAGCAGCAAATCGGAGATGAACTTGCACTTGGCGGCGTCGCCGACCATCACCGGGACGATGTGGCTGACATTTTCGAGCATCGGGATACCGCTGGCGCGCAGGCGTTGGCGCACAGTTTCGACGCGGTGGCGGTGGGCGGTGCGCTCGGTGGTGCTGGTCTTCAGATGGCGGATCGAGGCGCGTGCGCCGGCGGCGACATGCGGCGGCAGCGCGGTGGTGAAGATGAAGCCGGAGGCAAATGAGCGGATGAAGTCGCACAGGGCTGCCGACGCCGCGACGTAGCCGCCGACGACGCCGAACGCCTTGCCGAGCGTGCCCTGGATCAGGGTGATGCGGTCCATCAGGCCGTCGCGTTCGGCGATGCCGCCGCCCCGCGGCCCGTACATGCCGACGGCGTGGACCTCATCGAGATAGGTCATCGCGCCGTGTTTTTCGGCGACCGCGACGATTTCGGCGATGGGGGCGATGTCGCCATCCATCGAATAGACGCTCTCGAAGGCGACGATTTTTGGACGACCGGGGCCGATTTCGGCCAGCTGGCGGTCGAGGTCGGCGACGTCGTTGTGCTTCCAGATCCGTCGTTCGGCCTTGGAATGGCGGATGCCTTCGATCATCGAGGCGTGGTTGCCGGCATCCGACAGGATGACGCAATCGGGGATCGCCGCGCCGAGCGTCGACAGGCTGGCCCAGTTGGAGACGTAGCCGGAGGTAAACAGCAGCGCCGCTTCCTTGCCGTGCAGGTCGGCCAGCTCGCGTTCGAGCAGCACGTGATAATGATTGGTGCCGGAGATGTTGCGGGTGCCGCCGGCACCGGCGCCGCAGCGGTCGAGCGCTTCGTGCATGGCGGCGATCACCGCCGGATGCTGGCCCATGCCGAGATAGTCGTTGGAACACCAGACGGTGACGTCGTCGACGCTGCCGCCGACGTGGCGGCGGGCGGTCGGAAACGAGCCGGCGTTGCGCTCGAGTTCGGCAAAGACACGATAGCGGCCTTCGTCGCGCAGGCCGTCCAACTTCGTGGCAAAAAAGGCTTCGAAGTCCATGATAGATTCCCCAGGAGAGCCGCAGTTTCGGGCGGGACGCCGGCAAGGTCAAGCTCGGGGCATCCGAAAACCGGTTTCTACCTTGCGCGTCGAAGCTGCAACAGGGCTATGGCGCATTATTGTTTTATGCCATAGCAATTATTGCGTTGCAGGAGGAAGCCGTGAAACTTGACGAACTGATCGCCATCGACATGCACACCCACGCCGAGGAGCCGTGCTGCGGCCATCGCGATGATGGCTATGACGAATTCCAGGCCGGGATGGCGAAATACTTCAAGAATCCGGCGGGCGCGCAGGGCATGTTGCCGACGGTGCAGGAAACGGCGGCCTATTATCGCGAGCGCAAGATCGGCTGCGTGATCTTTCCGGTGGATGCGGAGCGCGAGACCGGGTTCCGGCGCTACAAGAACGAGGAAGTCGCCGAGATCGCCGCTGAAAACAGCGACATCATGATCCCGTTTGCCTCGATCGACCCGGCCAAGGGCAAGATCGGCGCGCGCGAGGCGCGGCGGCTGGTGCGCGAGTTCGGCGTCAAGGGGTTCAAGTTCCACCCGACGATGCAGGGGTTTTATCCCAACGACCGGTCGGCCTATGGGCTGTATGAGGCGATCCAGGACGAGGGCGCGATTGCGCTGTTTCACACCGGCCAGACCGGGGTTGGCGCGGGCATGCATGGCGGCATGGGGATGCGGCTGAAATATTCGCATCCGATGTATCTCGACGATGTCGCGGTCGACTTTCCCGACATGCCGATCGTGATGGCGCATCCGTCGTTTCCCTGGCAGGAAGAGGCGCTGTCGGTGGCGACCCACAAGCCGAACGTCTATATCGACCTGTCGGGCTGGTCGCCGAAATACTTCCCGCCGATCCTGGTGCAGTACACCAATTCGCTGCTGAAGAAGAAGATGCTGTTCGGCTCCGACTGGCCGGCAATCACCCCGGATCGCTGGCTTGCCGATTTCGAAAAGCTTGATATCAAGGACGAGGTGCGTCCGCTGGTGTTGAAAGAAAACGCCGCCAAGCTGCTCGGGCTGAGCTGATCGGGGACAGGGCGCGGAGGGATCGCCATGCCGCGCTTTTCGATCAATGCCAGCATGATGCTGACCGAGCATGCGTTCTGCGACCGGTTTCAGGCGGCAGCCGATCTCGGCTTTGCCGGGGTCGATCTCCAGCTTCCCTATGATTTCGACGCCGACGTTTTGGCGGCGCGCGCCGCTTCTGCAGGCGTCGAGGTGGTGCTGATCAACGTGCCGGCCGGCGACCTGATACAGGGCGGCGACGGCCTCGCCTGCGTGCCGGGCCGCGAACAGGATTTTGCCCAGGCGCTGGTGCAGGCGCGCGCTTATGCGCGGGCGCTGGGGTGCACGCGGGTGAATGTGCTGTCAGGCCGGGTTCCCGTAGGGGTGAGCGCCGATGCGGCGCGCGCGGTGCTGGTCGACAATTTGCGACGGGCCGCCGACGTGTTTGCCGAGGACGGCGTCACCGTGATGATGGAGCCGTGCAACACCCGCGACATGCCGCGCTATCTGGTCAGCCGGATGAGCCAGGCGCTGGCGATTTTCGACGAGGTCGGGCGCGACAATCTCGCTTTGCAGTTCGACTTCTACCACCGGCAGGTGATGGAGGGCGACCTGATCGAAGGGTTTCGCGCCGTCCTGCCGCGCATCGCCCATATCCAGTTTGCCGATACGCCCGGACGCCATCAGCCCGGAACCGGCGAAATCGCGTTTGAGCGTGTGTTCGAGGCGATCGACGCGTCGGGATATCAGGGTTGGGTCGGGGCGGAATATCGCCCGACAGGGACCACGGCGGAGTCGCTGGGCTGGATGCGCGGCTAGCTCTCGTTGTCGTCCTTGTCCTCGTCTTCGAACAGGACGCGGGCGGCGGCACCGTCGAGGTCGTCATACTGGCCGGCGCGCAAGGCCCACAGAAACGCCAGCAATGCCAGTCCGCCCAGTGAGAGCGCGACCGGGATGAGATAGACCAGCATGTTCATTGGGCGGCCTCCACGGGGCGGCCGGTGAGGCTTGATTTGACGTCTGCGGCGACGCTGGCGCCGCCGCTGAGCCGCAGCGCGTTGCCGATGACGATGATCGACGAGCCCGACATGGCGATGGCCGCCACCAGCGGCGTGACATAGCCGAGGAAGGCGAGGGGCACGGCAAAGAAATTGTAGACGACGGCGATGCCGAGGTTCTGGCGGATCAGCCGGGCGGCGCGGCGCGAGACGTCGAGCGCCAGCGGCACGGCGCTGAGGCTTTCGCGCAGGAAGACGAAGTCGGCGGCGTTGCGGCCGATATCGGCAGCGGTGGCAGGGGCCATCGAGACATAAGCGGCCCCGAGCGCCGGGGCGTCGTTGAGGCCGTCGCCGACCATCAGCACCTTGCGGCCCTGCGCGTGCAACTCGTCGATGCGCGCGACCTTTTCGGCCGGCAGCAGGCCGGAACGGTAGCTGGTCAATTGCAGTTCGCTGGCGACGCGGGCGCAGGCCGCTTCGGTGTCGCCCGACAGCATCTCGACCGAGCCGAACGCGGCCTGAAGCTGGGCGACGCTGTCGCGGGCGTCGGCGCGCAGCCGGTCTTCGAAGCTGAAGCGGGTGACGGTTTTGCCGTTGAGCGCCAGCACGGTGCCGTCTTCGCTGCCGTCACCGGCCCAGCTGGCGCGACCGAGCCGCCAGACATCGCTGCCGGCGTGGGCTTCCATGCCGAAGCCGGGCTTTTCCTCGATGCGGTCGAAGGCGGGGGCGACGCCGAAACCCTGATAGGCGGCGATGGCCTGGGACAGCGGATGGCGTGAATGGGCGGCGAGCGCGGCGGCGACCGCCATGCGCTCCGGCGCGATCTCGCCGGCATTGACCAGCAGCGGCTGGCCGAGCGTCAGCGTGCCGGTCTTGTCGAAGACGACGGCTCCGGCTTCCGTCAACCGTTCCATAGCTGCGCCGTCGCGCACCATGATGCCGTTTTCAAACAGCCGGCGCGCTGCCATGATCTGGACGATCGGCACCGCAAGGCCGAGCGCGCAGGGGCAGGTGATGATCAACACCGCAATCGCAACGGTTGCGGCGTGGTGCCAGTCGCCGGTGGCAAACATCCAGCCGATGAAGGTCAGAACTGCGGCGAGGTGCACGACCGGGGCGTAGAGCGAGGCGACGCGGTCGGCGATGCGGCGGTAGCGGGCGCGGCCACCTTCCGCCGCCTCCATCAGCCGTACCATCTCGGCGAGGAACGACGACTCGGCCGGGGCGGTGGCTTCCAGCGTCAGCGGCCCGGTGAGGTTGAGCGTGCCGGCCTGAATGGCGGCACCGGCGGCGACCGCCTGCGGCGCGCTTTCGCCATTGACCAGCGCGCAGTCGAGATCGGAATTGCCGTGGAGAATGCGGGCGTCAACGGGGATGCGCTCGCCGGCGGCGACGAGCAGCTGCATGCCGGGCTCGATCTCGTTGATCGGGCGGTAGTCGCGGCTGCCGTCGGGGGCGAGCACCAGCGCGCCGCGCGGGGCGAGGCGGGCAAGGCCAGCCACGGCGGCGCGGGCCTTGCCGCGCATGACGTGGTCGAGGGTGCGGCCGATCAGCAGGAAGAACAGCAGCGTCACCGAGGCGTCGAAATAGGCGTGCTGGCCGGAATGGAGCGTGTCGTAGATGCTGAGCATGTAGGCCACGGTGATGCCGATGGCGATCGGCACGTCCATGTTCATGCGGCCATGGCGCAGCGCGCTCCACGCCGAGCGGTAGTAGATGCCGCCGGCCATCACCAGCGCCGGCAGGGCGATCAGCGCCGAGACCCAGTGGAACAGATCGCGCGTCGCACCATCCGCGCCGGACCAGACCGAGACCGACAACAGCATGATGTTGCTGGCGGCAAAGGCGGAGACGCCGAGCGCGCGCAGCAGTTGCGACAGGACGGGGTCCTTGCCGCCGGCGGTGTCGTCGAACAGGTTTGGCGGATAGCCGAGTTTGGCCAGCGTGCCGACGATCGGCGGCAGCGCGTCGCCGCGCCAGCGCACGCTGACGCGACGCGTCGACAGATTGACGCGCGCCGTCTCGACGGTGGCGAGCTTGCGCAACGTGCTTTCGACCGACTGGATGCAGGCACCGCAATGGACGCCCGGCACCGACAGCTCGATCTGGTGCATGCCGTCGCCGAGGTCGCGGGCGGCAAATGCAACTTCGTCATCGGACGGCAAAGCCTGCCCGATGACGGCGATGTCTTCGCTTCCAGGCGCGCAGCAGCTCATCTCGATTGTCCCTCGCGCAGCAGCAGCCGTTCCATCTCATGCCACGGCGTGCCGGTGGCGGCGCTGACGTTGAACTCGACGATCCAGCTGCCGTCGCGCAGCTCGACCGGGGCAACCAGGCTGCCGCCGGGGCCGGGCAGCAGGGTGGCGACCGTGTCTTCGGTGTCGCTGACCGGGCGGCGGAAGGTGGCGGTGCCGTCGGCAAGAACCACCTGTTTGCCGTCGGCGTCGTGGACGGTGAAACTGATCTGGCCGTCGGCGACACTGGCCTGCGAGGTCCAGCCAAGGGCTGCCTGCGCCTGGGCTGCGGCCGCCTTGTCGTTGAACTCAAGCCCGGCGATGTGGGAGTTGCGCACGACGAAGCCGCTCCAGGTGCTGGTGGCAAACACCGCCATGGTGATGTTGACGGTGATGATGACGCCGAAGAAGGCGACCATGATCGCCAGCATGTGACGGCCGGTGAACTCTCCGGCTTGCGGGGGGGATTTGCTCATCGGGACATCTCCGGGGCTTCGAAGCTGGCGGAATAGGTGGCGGAATCGAGGCTGGACTTGTCTTCGACCACGAAGCTGAATTTCTGGACCCGGTCCTCGACCTGGTCGCGGGGCTGGCGGACATAGATTTTCAGCGTGCGCAGCCGGTCGGGCTCGAGGTCGACGGCAAAGGTGCGGTCTTCCGGCTGATCGTAGCCGACAATGCTCATGCCGCCGCCGGGCAAGCCGTCCATCGTGATGGTCACGGTGCGCGGCTCGGGAATCTTGTTGAGGAGCTTGACCGTAAAGCCGTTGCGCACCGAGCCGTCCGCCAGCACGACGAATTGCGGGTTGCGGTCGGCCAGCACGTTCATCTCGAGGCGGTCGCGGGCGACCAGGCCATAGAGCAGGATCAGGCCCATCAGCGACCACGCGCCGAAATAGAGGAAGGTGCGCGGGCGCAGGAAGTTCTTCACATGGAACTGGGCGATCTTGTCGATGAAGCCGCCGCCTTCCTTGCGTACCAGCGACGGGCGGATTTCGTGGGTGTCGTTGCCGGTGGCCAGCGCCATGTTGGAATTGTAGTCGCCGAGCGTGGCGTAGGAGATCAGCCCGCGCTCGCGGCCGAGCTTGTCCATGACGCCGTCGCAGGCGTCGATGCACAGCGCGCAGGTGATGCATTCGAGCTGCTGGCCGTCGCGGATGTCGATGCCCATCGGGCAGACGACGACGCAGGCGTTGCAGTCGACGCAATCGCCGGTCTCGATGCCCTGCGCGGCGGTGCGCTTGGAGCCACGCGAGCGCGGCTCGCCACGCCAGTCATTGTAGGTGACGGTCAGCGAATGCTCGTCGAGCATGGCTGCCTGAATGCGCGGCCACGGGCACATATAGGTGCAGACCTGCTCGCGCATCAGCCCGCCGAAGGTGTAGGTGGTGGCGGTGAGGATGGCGACGGTGATGTAGGCGATCGCCGCAGCCTGACCGGTGACGACATCGACCAGAAGTGTCGGCGCATCGGCGAAGTAGAAGATCCACGCGCCGCCGGTCGCCACCGCGATGGCGATCCAGATCGCGTGCTTGACGGTGCGCAGCAAAATCTTGCGTGGAGTGTACGGAGCCTGATCGAGCTTGATGCGGGCGTTGCGGTCGCCTTCGACGGCGCGCTCGACAACGAGGAACAGATCGACCCAGACGGTTTGCGGGCAGGTATAGCCGCACCAGGCGCGGCCGACCGTCGAGGTGACGAAGAACAGGCCGAGCGCGGCCATCACCAGCAGCCCGGCGACGAGGAAGAATTCCTGCGGCCAGATCTCGATGAAGAAGAAGTAGAACCGGCGGTTGGCGATGTCGACCAGCACCGCCTGGTCGGGCGCATGCGGCCCGCGATCCCAGCGCAGCCACGGCGTCAGGTAGTAGATGCCGAGCGTGACCAGCATCACCAGCCATTTGAAACGACGAAACGAGCCCGACGCGCGCTTGGGAAAGATCTTCTTGCGGGGGGCGTAGAGTGGCTGGCGTGTTTTGGCCGAGTTCACGGCTTCAGCGTCGTGACGCTCAAACTCGATGGTGCTCGACATGGCATTCTCCTGGCTGGCGGCTCCTGGCGGAGGAGGGGAAGGGGTCCAGCATCCGGCAGATGCATCCATCCCTATCAGACTAGCCTTGATCTACATCAAAAAGCAGGTGGGGCGGTTTGTCTCGCCGCCTGCGACAAAGATGATTATAGAAGGGAAAAAATGAGGTCTGCAATGAATGGCGATGAATTCTTCCGCCCGCTGTGGCTGCGCGTCAGCATCGTTGCGGTGTGCGCGGCGTGGACGGCGTTCGAATGGCACAACGA
>JBEBXE010000148.1:0-7768 GCA_040391705.1 Aerobium aerolatum | reverse complement strand
GTGAGCTGGAACAGCGACAGCGTGATCGCCGGCAGGATCAGCGAGCGCAGGCCGGATTCGGTCAGCAGACCTGTCTTCCACCAGCCGAGATCGACGACCTCTCCGCGTCCGAACGACGGCAACCACTGCAATTCGACGGCGAAGATGTAGATCAGGCCGACGCCGATCAGGAATGTCGGCAGCGATACGCCGACCAGCGACAGTGTCATGACGACACCGGTCGCGAAGGCGCGCGGCTTGAGTGCGGTGAACACGCCGAGCGTGACGCCGAACACCAGCGCAATCATCGCCGACGCGAACGCCAGTTCGATGGTCGCGGGGAGGCGGCTCAGGATCAGCTCCGTCACCGGCGTCTGCAGCCGGTAGGAGATGCCGAACTCGCCTTGCAGGGCGTTGCCGATGAAGCGTCCGAACTGGACGTAGAACGGATCGTTCAGGCCCAGCCGCTGGCGCAGGGCTTCGAAGTCTTCCAGCCGCGAATCCTGGCCAAGCAGGGACGAGACCGGATCGCCGACATAGCGAAAGAGCATGAATGAGATGAGAGCGACGACCGCCATCACAACGATGGACTGCGCGAGCCGTCTCAGGATGAAGGCAAGCATGGTTTGTGTCCCCGTAAAGGCGCGAGGTTCGAAAACCGTATAAACAGCGCATGGCCGCGCCGCCTGCGCTCTTCCTCACACCAGAAGAACGGCCGCTGCGAGGCTATGATTTCGCTAACGAAAAAGGCCCGCGCCGCAAAAGGCTTGCGGCGCGGGCGCTTGTTCTCGTCGGTTACTTTCCGAACGTGATGTTGTACAGGCGCGGCTGGTTTTCCGGATGAACGTCCAGCGTCAGCCCGTCCTTCATTGCGTAGGCCAGAACCTGGTTGTGGATCGGCAGCAGGACGCGGTCGCTCTGAACCGTTGCCCAGATCTCGCCGATGGTGGCGTTGCGCTTGTCGAGGTCGACTTCGGTCGCCAGCGACTCGATCTTGGCGTCCAGCTCCTTGTTGCTGTAGCCGCCCGGATTGTAGGCGCCGTAATGGCCTGCCGTGCTGTGGATCAGGTCGTTGAAGGTGTAGGCGGAGTCGAAGGTCGGAACGCCCCAGCCGAGCAGGTAGAAGTCGGTGTCGGCGTTCTGGATCAGCGGCGAGTGCTGCGTGATCGGGCGCGACGCCAGCGTCACCTTGACGCCGATCTGGCCGAGCATGCCGACAACGGCCTGGCTGATCGCCTCGTCGTTGATGTAGCGGTTGTTCGGCGTGTCGAGCGTGATGGTGAAGCCATCCGGATAGCCGGCTTCGGCCAGCAGCGCCTTGGCGCCTGCCACGTCAGCCTTTTCCGGGTAGGCGTCCAGCTCCGGCGTCCAGCCATTGACGAACGGCGGGTTGGCCACGCCGGTCGGCAGCGACTGGCCGCGCATCACCACCTGCTTGATGGCGTTGCGGTCGATCGCCATGTGCATGGCTTCACGAACCTTGACGTCGCTCAACGGGTTCTTGTCGGTGATGTTCGACGACTTCAGCGGCGCTTCGGTGACGCGGTAGCCGAAATAGATGAAGCGGTTTTCCGGACCGGTCTCGACCTTGAGGCCGGCGGTGCCGCTGAGGCGCTCGATATCCTGCACCGGCACGTCCTGGACGAGATCGACTTCGCCCGACAGCAGCGCTGCGACGCGTGTCGCGTTGTCGGCGATCGGCAGGTAGATGATCTCGGTCACCTGCGGCTTGGTTTCAGCCCAGTGGTTCTCGTTGACCTTGAGCACCGAACGGACGTCCGGGTCGCGCGAGACGAGAATGTAGGGGCCGGTGCCGTTGGCGTTGCGCACCGCGAAGTTGTCGTCGGTGGAGCCGGCTTCCTGCACCGTCACGGCGTTGTTCGCCTCGGTCCAGGTCTTGTCCATGACGAAGGTGTTGGTGAGGTTGTTCGGATACAGCGGCGACGGGCCGCTCATCTTCACCTCAACGGTGTGGTCGTCGATGGCGGTGACGCTTTGAACCGCAGCGTGCAGCTGCTTCAGGTTCGACTTGTCGGAGCGCGCGCGGTCGAGCGAGAACACCACGTCTTCAGCGGTGAAGTCGGCGCCGTCGTGGAACTTGACGCCCTCGCGCAGCTTGAACACCCAGACGCTCGGATCGTCGGCCTTGACGCTCCAGTCGGTTGCCAGACGCGGGATCAGCGTGCCGCTGACATCCCGGTCGACCAGCGTCTCATAGAGATGGTGGGAGAAAGTGTGCGTAACGCCCTGGTTCTGCGAATGCGGGTCGAGCGTGAGAGAGTCGGACGCGCGGGCCCAGCGGACCGTCTCGGCTGATGCCGGGACGACAGCGGCGGCAAGCGCGATGATGCTCGCAGTAAGAAGAAGATTGCGCATAGTGGTTCCCAAACCTTATTGTTCGTTGTTGTACGTTCCCCGTGAAGGCTTGAAATCTGCCCACGATTAAGCAGTACCTTAAGGGAGGGGATCGTGTTTGAGAAGTATCCTTTTTGCAGCGGCGCGACGCGAGACTTGGATAAACCTAAGTCCTTGTTTTGTTACTGCTAAACCGTTGAATCGTTGCCGCGAAACCGCCTTTCGGGGGCTTTTCATCTGCGGGCCGGAAGATGAGTTTTCCCCAAAGTGTTTCAATCATGAAACAATGTTGCTTGATGCGTTTGTGGAGCGCGCGTGCGGCCGTTAAAGGCGGCGCAACGGTTTGCGCACTACTTGGGGGCGCAGGACAGGCGCGTCGAAACGCGGTCGCAACGCGGCCGAAATGTAAATGAAAGCCCGCGCTGACGCGTGCCTCTACTTCCGGCTTTTCAGCCGATGCCTTGATAACATTTACGTGAGATGCGTGTGAACGCTGAGGCCGGCAAAGCCGGTCCTGGCTTTTCGGCCCGAGGCTCAGTCTTCCACCATCTGTCGCAGGCGGGCGGTGACGTCCTCGAACTCGCTGGGCGTGAGCTGCTGGAGGGCGAACAGCTCCTGCGAGCGAATGCCCTGCAGGGCGAGAAAGACGATGATCGCATCGGTCTTGTCGTGTGCCGACGCCTTGATCCGCTCAAGCAGGATGCCTTGATGTTTGCGGATCGGATCGAGGAAATTCGGGTTCTCCGCTAGGGCTGCCAGCACGCCGGATGGCGGCGGGCGGTGGCATTTGCTCTCGTCGACGAACATGTCGAGCACTGCCGCGATGATGTTGCCGGTGGCGTGCTCGCCCGCGCCGACGCGCGCCGTCAGCTCGGCTTCGAACTGCTCGACAAAGCCCTCGACCAACGCCTCGAGCAGCTTCGCCTTGCTCGGGAAATGATAGAGCAGGCCACCCTTCGATACCCCGGCGCGCGCGGCGACGGCGTCAAGCGACATGTTTCCCGCGCCGTTTTCGCTGGTCAGGGCCTCTGCGGCACGCAGGATCCTGACACGAACGTTTTCCTTGGGTATCTGGAGCAACGACAATCTACCTTCTTGACATAACCGTCCAGACGGTACAGTAACGTTCACCCAACAGCAACCCTGACGTGCTAAGTTCCGGCTTATGCGCCTCCGGGCTCTTTGTTTTAGACCCACTTCCGGGAATGTTTATCAATGATAAAGCGCTTTCTAATCGCCATCGTGTTGCTCGTACTCGTGGCTGGCGGGGTGGTTGGCTTCAACATGTTCCGCGACCAGGCCATTGAGCAGTTCTTTGCCAACATGCCGGTCGCCAACGTCACCGTGTCCGTCACCACCGCGGAGGAGTCGACGTGGACCCCGTCCATCGAGGCGATCGGTACCGTCTCTGCCGCACGCGGCGTGGACCTGACCGTTGAAACCACCGGCATTGTGCGCAGCCTCGGGTTCACCCCCAATCAGACGGTTGAGCAGGGCGCCCTGTTGCTCCAGCTCGACGACGCCATCCAGCAGGCTGATCTGGAGGTTGGCCGCACGCAGGCCGAGCTCGATCGCCAGACCCTCAAGCGCACGCAGGAACTGCAGCAGCGCGGCGTCGGTTCGAGCGTGTCGCTCGAAACCGCCCAGGCTGCGGCATCGGTGTCGGCAGCGCAGGTCTCGCGGCTTGAATCGGTCACGGCCCAGAAGCAGCTGCATGCGCCGTTCAAGGGCACCATCGGTATTCCGCGCGTTGATCCCGGCCAGTACATGTCGCCCGGCACCATCGTCGCGACGCTTCAGGACCTGGAGACGATGCGCGCCGATTTCACCGTTCCCGAGCAGCAGCTGTCGTCGGTGAAGATCGGCCAGCGTGTGCGTCTGGGCGTTGGTGGCGACGCGTTCCCGTTCAGCGGTGAAGTGATCGGCATCGACCCCAAGGTCGATCCAGCCAGCCGTCTGGCTACAGTCCGCGCCCTGATCGACAACACCGACGGTGCGCTGACGCCGGGCCAGTTCGTCCAGATCAAGCTGGACCTGCCGGTCGAGGACAACATCCTTGCCCTGCCGCAGACGGCCGTGGTCACCAGCCTTTACGGCGACTACGTCTACATCGTGCGCGAGCGCGAAAAGACGGAAGGCCAGACTGAGCAGGCTGAACCGCAGCTCGAAGTCCGTCAGGTCTTCGTCAAGGTCGGACGCAGGTCCGGCAACGTGATGGAAATCACCTCCGGTGTCTCGGCTGGCGATCGCGTCGTCACCGCGGGTCAGAACCGGCTGAACAACGGGACGCCGGTGGTCATCGACAACACCATTGACCCCGCAGCAAAGCAGGCGGCCGCGCAATGAGTTTTTCCGCAATCTTCATTCGCAGGCCGGTCCTTTCGACCGTCCTTGCGCTCCTGATCCTGCTTCTGGGATTTCAGGGCATGTTCAATCTCCAGGTGCGTCAGTACCCGGAGGTTGAGGAAACCGTCATCACCATCACGACGGTGTACCCCGGAGCCAGCGCCGAGCTGATTCAGGGCTTCATCACCTCGCCGATTTCGTCTGCGGTTTCGACCACGGAAAACGTCGACTACGTCACCTCGCAGAGCCGGCCGTCGGCCAGTGTCGTGACGGTGCAGATGCAGCTGGGTTCCAACCCGGACGTGGCCCTGACGGAAGTGATGTCGAAGGTTCAGCAGGTTCGCGGGCAATTGCCGTCGGACTCCAAGGACCCGATCATCGTCAAGGGCACCGGCATGCAGTTCGCCACGATGTATCTGGCGATGCAGAACCCGAACATGTCGCCCGAGCAGCTGACGGAATATATCGAGCGCGTCATTCGTCCGCGCATGTCGACCATCGATGGCGTTGCCGAAGTCCAGATCATGGGCGCGGCAAACTATTCGATGCGGGTGTGGATCGACCCGATCCGTCTGGCCGCGCGCGGTCTGACGGCGACGGAAGTTCTGGCCGGCATCAATGCCTCGAACTTCCTGGCAGCCCCCGGCAAGACGCTCAACGAGTACGTGACCTATTCGGTCAACATGGATTCGACGCTGCAGACGCCGGAAGCGTTTGGCGCCCTGCCATTGCGCGCCAAGGGTGACGAAGTCGTGCGTCTGCGCGACGTGGCCGAAGTCGAACTCGCCGCTGAAAGCACCGACATGGTGGTCAATTTCAACGGCCAGCCCGGCACGTTCATCGGCGTCTTCCCGACACCGTCGGCAAACCCGCTGACGACGGCGGCAGCGGTCAGGGCCGAACTGCCGGCGATCCAGGCGAGCCTGCCCGATGGCATGTCGATTACCATCATGTACGACGCCACTGAATCGATCAGCGGCTCGATCACGCAGGTGTTCAAGACCATCGCCGAAGCGGTTGTGATCGTGGTGGCGGTGATCCTGCTGTTCCTCGGTTCGTTCCGCTCGGTGCTGATGCCGATCATCACCATCCCGCTGTCGCTGATCGGCGTGTGTTTCGTCCTTCTGACGCTGGGCTATTCGATCAACCTGCTGTCGCTTCTGGCGATGGTGCTGGCGATCGGCCTCGTCGTCGACGACGCCATCGTCGTCGTGGAGAACATCCACCGCCACATCGAGGAAGGCCTGACGCCGATGAAGGCGGCCTTCGTCGGCATGCGGGAAATCACCGGCCCGGTCGTCGCGATGACGATCACGCTGGCGGCAGTGCTTGCGCCGCTCGCCTTCACCGGCGGGTTGACGGGATCGCTGTTCCGCGAGTTCGCCATGACTTTGGCGGGCGCTGTGGTCATCTCGGGCATCGTCGCGCTGACGATCACCCCGATGATGGCGGCGCGCATTCTCAAGCGCGGCGGCCACAGCCGCTTCCAGATCCTGGTCGACAGCACCTTCGAAAAGCTCGCAAACGGCTATGAACGCCTGGTGCGGGGGTCGCTGAAGTATCGCCCGGTGACCCTGCTTGTGGTGCTGGTGCTGGCCGGCGTGACGGGCTTCATGTTCTTCAACACGTCGACCGAACTGGCGCCGGAAGAAGACGAAGGCGCCCTGTTCTCGCTGGTGACCGCGCCGCCTTACGCGACCACCAACTATACCCGCGCCTACACCGACCAGATGCGCGAGCTGACCAAGGACATTCCTGAACTCGCGGCCAACTTCTCCATCGTTGGCTTCGGCGGTCAGACCAATTCCGGCATCGCCTTGTGGGCGTTCAAGGACTGGTCGCAGCGCGAGCGTTCGCAGAAGGAACTGCAGCAGGACATCCAGCAGCGGCTGACGAAAGTCGCCGGCGTCCAGGCGCTGGTGTTCGCACCGCCGTCGCTGCCGGGTGCGGGCGGCGGTCTGCCGATCTCGCTGGTGATCCAGTCGACTGGCGATCCGAGCCAAGTCTACGAGGTTGCCGATGAGATCCGCCAGAAGGCCCAGGCATCGGGACGCTTCCTGTTCGTGCAGAACTCGCTGTCGTTCGACGCCCAGCAGGTGACGGTCACCGTTGACCGCGACCGTGCGGCGGCGCTCAACCTGCCGGTGCGCGATGTCGGCACGACGCTCAGCCTGCTTGTCGGCGGTGCGTCAGTCGCGCAGTTCGAACGCGACTCCAACAGCTACGACATCATCCTGCAGGTACCGCAGGAGTATCGCGACAATCCGGCCAGACTGGGCGACTTCTTCGTGCGCAGCACGACCGGCCAGATGGTGCCGCTGTCGGCGGTGGTGGACATCACCACCGGCGTGTCTGCGGCAGCGATCGAGCAGTTCAACCAGCTCAACTCGGCAACGATCTCGGCCCTGCCGATGATTGGCGTGTCGACCGGCGATGGTCTTGCCACGCTGGAAGAGATCGCGCGTCCGTTGCTGCCGGAAGGGTTCTTCATCGAATATTCGGGCCAGTCGCGTCTGGAAGTCGCGCAGGGCAACACCATCATCATCGCCTTCGCGCTTGCCGTCATCGTCATCTACCTGGTGCTGGCAGCGCAGTTCGAAAGCTTCCGCGACCCGCTCATCATCCTGATGACGGTGCCGCTGTCGATCTTCGGGGCGTTGTTGCCACTCAATCTCGGGCTGGCGACGCTGAACATCTACACCCAGGTGGGTCTGATCACCCTGATCGGCCTGATAACCAAGCACGGCATCCTGTTGGTGGAGTTTGCCAACCAGCAGCGCCACGAGCACGGTCTCGACCGTTTCGAGGCGATCATCGCCTCGGCCAAGGTTCGCCTGCGGCCGATCCTGATGACCACCGCCGCCATGTCGCTGGGCGTGGTGCCGTTGATCCTCGCATCGGGTGCTGGTGCTGCGGCGCGTTACTCGATGGGTCTGGTGATCTTCACCGGCCTGATCATCGGAACGATGTTCACGCTGTTCGTGGTGCCGATGTTCTACTCGTTCATTTCGCGCAAGGAGATTGTGCGTATCGAGGACGAAGACGACGCGCCGGCAGTGCTGGAAGCAACGCACTGATTGGTGCGACA
>JBEBXE010000147.1:0-7818 GCA_040391705.1 Aerobium aerolatum | reverse complement strand
GACCGGCTGTGGCTGGTCAAGGACGGCACCGTCGCGCCGTATGACGGCGACATGGCGGATTATCGCCAGCTGATCACCGGCGGTTCGTCGGAGCGGCGCGAAAAGAAAGAGGCCGACAAGAACTCGAAGGCCGAAAAACGACGCGAGGCAGCAGCCCGCCGTCAGGCGCTCGAGCCTGTCGCCAAGGAAATCAAGGCGACGGAAGGCCTGATCGAGCGGACCCGCAAGCGCGTCGAGGCCATCGAGCAGCAACTCGCCGACCCAAAACTTTACGAAAAAGACCCCGCCAAGGCGACAACCCTTGCCAAGGAGCGTTCCGACCTTTCCAATACCCTCGCCCGCCATGAAGAAAAATGGCTGGCGCTGTCGGAGGAATACGAGGGAGGAATGGCGGAATGACGATTCGGGTCGAGCGGGACGGCGACGTCACGATAGTCACCATCGATCGCGCCGAAGCGCGCAACGCGGTCAATCCTGGAATGGCGGAAGCGCTGTTTCGCGCCTTCACCGATTTCGACCGTGACGAAACGTCGAAAGTCGCCGTTCTGACCGGCATTCCGGGGATGTTCTGCGCCGGTTTCGACCTGAAATGGGCCGCTGAGCGGACCGACGACACCTGGTATGCCGAGCACGATCTCGACCCTAGTTTCGACGGTCGTGACGACCGGCCGCGCAAGGGACCGATGGGACCGACGCGGTTGCAGTTGTCCAAGCCGGTCATCGCCGCCATTTCCGGCCCCGCGGTTGCGGGTGGCATGGAACTGGCGTTGTGGTGCGACCTGCGGGTGATGGAGCAGACCGCCTATATGGGCGTCTACTGCCGCCGCTGGGGCGTTCCGCTGATTGATGGCGGCACCGTGCGCCTGCCGCGCATCGTCGGCCATGGCCGGGCGATGGACCTGATCCTCACTGGCCGCAAGGCGGACGCCGACGAATGCCTGTCGATCGGGCTTGCCAGCCGGGTTTGCGACGACGGCCGCTCGCGCGAAGTTGCAGTTGAACTGGCGAAGGAACTTGCCCGCTTCCCGCAAGCCTGCATGCGCGCCGACCGGCTTTCCGCCATCCAGCAATGGTCGCTTAGCCCCGAAGCAGCACTGGCCAACGAATGGGGCAGCGTTGCCGCGTTCCGCAAGGAAGGCATGGAAGGCGCTGGCCGCTTCAGTTCCGGCAAGGGCCGTTCCGGCGACTTCGACGAAATCTGATTTTTCGACTGAAACTCAGCCCCTGCCCCATCTGCGTGGCGCGGGCTGTTTTGGCGTGCGCGCGCTTTTCCTCCGCCGAGTCAGGATCATGCCGAGCATGCCGATCGCAATCATGCCGTAGCCGACGGGCGGAACCGACGCGTCATATTCATAGGTGCCGCCGACAAGGATGAGTTCCACCGACGTAAACGGCAGCGCCACCTCGCCGCTTGTGAAGACAAACCGGTAGGGCTCTTCGCGAATGGCATGCAGCGTCGGCGCTTGCAGCAGAAAGTGCCGTGCCGATGACGGCTGCGCCTGTGCGCGCGGTGCAACGCCGCCAAGCGTGAACACCTGGGCAAATTCGCTTTTCTGGCCACTGGTCGCCGTCAGGGTCAGCACGGCGGCATCGCCGTAATCCTGCTCCCCGGCTTCGGTCGCAACCTCGACCCCAACCAGAATCTGGTTTTCCGTTGTCGGAAGCACAGTTTCGAACTCGCGGAAGCCGCCATTCTCGTCAAGCGCCTGCCAGCGGGCGAGTTCGCGACCCTGCTGGTTGCCAGCCGCGAACGGATAGATAACCCCGATAATAAATCCGATCGCCAGGATCAGGAAACACAGGACGCGCAGAAACAGCCTCAAGCTTTGCGCTCCCACCGCTTTTCGGGGGTCTGCTGCCAGTAGGTCACCGCGTGGCCTTCGGCCTTGATCACCTTCCAGTGCCCGCGCGCCTGCTCAAGCTGGAACGCATTGTGACCGTCGAACATGAACACCGCCCGCTCATACTCCGCCAGCGGCGGCGGTTCCGCGCCATCGACCATGAAGCGGATATGCGCGCCGTTGGGATTGTCGGCGGCGGTGGTCAACAGCACCGGCTGGTGCTCGACATGCGGGTCCTGCTCGGTGCCGTGCGCAAGAAACGCGTCGTCACGCCAGGTCCATAGATGGGCATCCAGCGTGTCGCGGCGTTCCTCGGAGCCGGTTTGCACCACGGCACGCCAGCCACGGTCGAGACTGCGCTCGAGAAGCGCCGGCAAGGCCTCCTCGAGCGTCGACTCGGTCAGGTGGTAAAACAGCACTTCGGTCATGGAAATAAGCCGGCGATCATCCTTCGTAGCTGTCGGCGACGAGTTGGTTCAGCAACTGCACGCCAAAGCCCGAAGCCCACGACTGATTGATCTCGTTGGTCGGCGAGCCCATGGCGGTGCCGGCGATGTCGAGATGCGCCCATGGCGTGTCCTTGACGAAACGCTGCAGGAACTGCGCCGCCGTGATCGCGCCGGCATAACGGCCGCCGGTGTTCTTCACGTCGGCGTTCTTGGCATCGATGATCTTGTCATATTCGGGTGCCAGCGGCATGCGCCAGAGCTTTTCGCCCGACGTGAGGCCAGCCTTGAGCAGCCGGTCGGCGAGATCGTCATTGTTGGAAAACAGGCCGGCATGTTCGTTGCCGAGCGCCACGAGAATCGCCCCAGTGAGCGTCGCCAGATCGACGACGAATTCCGGCTTGAAGCGCTCGATGGTGTACCACAGCGCGTCGGCCAGCACGAGGCGGCCCTCAGCGTCGGTGTTGAGCACTTCGATGGTCTGACCGGACATCGAGGTGACGATGTCGCCCGGACGCTGGGCATTGCCGTCGAGCATGTTCTCGACCAGGCCGATGACGCCGATGACATTTGCCTTGGCCTTGCGGGCGGCCAGCGCGTGCATCAGGCCGGTGACGGCAGCCGCCCCGCCCATGTCGCCCTTCATGTCTTCCATGCCGCCGGCCGGCTTGATCGACACGCCGCCGGAATCGAACACCACGCCCTTGCCGACGAAGGCAACCGGCTTGGCTTTCGGCTTGCCGCCGTTCCACTGCATTATCGCGATGCGCGGCGGACGGACCGAGCCTTGCGCGACGCCGAGCAGCGCGCCCATGCCGAGCTTCTTCATCTCGCGTTCGGTGAGGATTTCGACCTTCACCCCGAGCTTTTCGAGCTCCTTCGCCTTTTCGACGAATTCCAGCGTGCCAAGGATGTTGGCGGGTTCGTTGACGAGGTCACGCGCCAGAACGACACCATCAGCCACAGCCTCAGCCACCCCGAAGGCGCGCTTGGCAGCGGTCGGGTTCGCACACAATATCGTGACCTTGGATGGCTTGGCCGGCTCGGCCTTGGCGTCGTCCTTCTTGGTCTTGTACTTGTCGAATGCGTAAGAGCGCAGGAGGACGCCGAACGCCACAGCGGCGACGTCGTCGGCCGATGGCTCCGTGCCAGCGACGTCGACGACGATCGCAACTTCCGATGCTTTCTTGGCTGCAGCAAAGGCTGCGCCACCGATACGATGCCATGCCTTTTCGTCGAGCCCGTCGGTCTTGCCGGTTCCAACCACCGCAATGCGGTCATACGGCGTGCCGTGCGGCGCAAGCACTTCAACGGAAGACGCCAGCTTGCCGGTAAATTCGGCGACACCCAGCGCGCGGGCCAGAACGCCCTCCGGATCGCAGCTTGCAGCGGAGCCGGCCAGCGATGCACCATCACCGGCGAGGAGAACGACGCTGCCCTTCTTGGGCGCTGAGACCTTGGCAAAGGCGATCGTCGGACGCATGGACATGAAACTACCTGTCTTGTGATTGAAACTTCGATGATTCGGGATGATTGGCAGTAGGACTGCCCGATTGTGGGCTTTTTGCCGTGTTTGACAAGACCGGTGGACATGTGAAAACCGCTTCGCTTTTTCCAGCTCACTGTGTAAGCCCTGCCCTGACGTGAAAGCCCCTCTCATGGCGACACGCGAATCCGGCCTTATCCGGCCACGCCGCCTGCGAAGCGGCACCTGTATGGAGAACCCGCCTTTGACCCCGGATGCGAACGGAACCACCCGCATGACGACCGGCGATGCTTTTCTCGATCCGTTCTCGCGGCCCCGCCTTGCGATTGTTCTGGTCATTGCCGCATTTGCGCTGACCGGACTGTTCTATCTCGTTCCCGGTATCGACATTGCCATCAGCGGCCTGTTTTTCCGCGCCCAGCCGTGCGCTGAAGGCGTCACCAACGCGGTGTGCGGGACGTTTCCGCTGGCATCGGACTCGACGCTGAACGATGTGCGTGACTTCTTCCACCAGATGCCGATCGTTGTTGCCATCCTGCTGCTGATCGCGGCGGTGTCGATCTCGATCCGTGGCGACACATCACTGCAGCGTCTGGCGACAGGCATCTATGTCGCGCTGGCAGCGCTGATCGTGAATTCGCTGTTCATCGTCAACCTCTGGCTGAAAAGCTATTCGGGCCGCCCCCGTCCGGAGCAGACCGATCTGTTCGGCGGTAGCCTTCCGTTCGTGCCTGCAGGTGAGTTCACAGATTTTTGCGCCACCAACTGCTCGTTCATTTCCGGGGAAAGCTCGGCGGCTTTCTGGCTGGTCGGCGTCGCCGCCCTGTTTCCGACACGCTGGCGGGCGACAGCAATCGGCGTGGCGCTGGTCATGGCCAGCTTTGCCGCAAGCCTGCGTGTTGCCTTTGGCGGACACTATTTCTCGGATGCGGTGATTGCCGCAGTGGCGTCGGTGGCAACTTTTGCCGTTCTCGCCTCACTCGCCAGAGTGATGGGACTGGGCAAAACCGTACCCGCGTCAACCGCTCGTTAACCTTGAGCGTTGGCAGATTGTTAGCTACGCTGCCCCTACTCTCCATCTTGGGCGGCATGGGCCGTGAGAACGGACAGGCATAGCCGCGTAATGGGCATTGCAGAGCGTTACATCCTGAATCGGGTCCTGCTGATCTCGATCACCACACTGGCTTCGCTGGTGATGATCGTTCTGATCACGCAGGTTCTGATCTTCATCAACATCGTCACCAGCTCCGGCGAAGCCATTCGCACGTTCATGGCGATGGCGGCGATGCTCGTGCCGATGGTGACGGGGATCGTACTGCCGTTCGCGCTGCTGATCGGCGTTTCCAATGCGCTCAACAGCATGCATGCCGATTCGGAGACGGTGGTGATGGAAGCCGCAGGGCTCTCCCGCAGCGTCGCTATCAAGCCGGTGATGATGCTGGCTGTCGTTGCCTCGCTGCTGTCGCTGTTCAATTCGCTGGCGGTTGAGCCTGCCGCCAACCGCCAATTGCGCGATATCATCACCCAGGTGCGCACCGACATGGTGGGCCTGGCGGTGCGCTCGGAAGCGTTCCATCGCCTCGATGACAATCTCTATCTGCAAATCGGCGGCCAGCTGCCCGGCGGGACGTTCGAAAGCATCTTCATTGCCGACCTGCGCGACCCGGAAAGCGAACTGCTTTACTACGCCCAGAAGGGCTCGATCACCGACCATGACGCCACCAAGCTGCTGGTGCTGCAGGACGGCGAGGTTCATCGCAGCAACACACGCACTGGCGAAGTTTCGATCATCACCTATGCAGCCTATGCCATCGACCTGACCCAGTTTACCGCGGCGCAGGACGGCAACACCTACCTGCCCAAGGAAATGCCGCTGCGCGATCTGATGAACCCGGATCTCAACGGCGCGTCGAGCGTCTGGCAACCCAAACAGATCAAGAACGAACTCCATCGCCGTCTGTCGGACTGGCTGTATCCGCTGGCCCTGGTGCCGATCGCGCTCTACTTCTCCGCCGGCGCGCGCTCCAATCGCCAGGAACGGGTATGGAGCCTGATGGGCGCGGCGGGCGCGGCACTTCTGGTGCGCGGGGCCGGCTTCTTCGTCGTTGAGCAATCCGGAGGCTCGGCCATGCTCGGCGTGCTGCCCTATGCCGTGCCACTCGGAAGCCTGATCTTCTTCTGTGCCCTTCTGGCCACCGGCAAGCGTCTCACTCTGCCGCAACCATGGATCGACCGCATCTCCGAGATCACCGAAACGGTCAACCGTATGCTGATGCGCCTTCTGCGCCGCCCTCTTGCGAAAGAAGGCAGCAAATGATCGGGCGCACCCTGTTTTTCTACTTCTTCCGGCGCAATCTGGTGATGGTCGGACAGTTCCTCCTCGGCATCATGGTGATGTCGTTCCTGGTCGATTTCGTCGAATTCTCGCGCCGCACCTCCAGCCTCGATGGCTACAGCACCCCGCTGGCGCTGCTCGGGTCACTGCTGCGCGTGCCCTCGATCCTGCAAATGGCGATCCCGTTCGTGATTCTGTTTGCCGCGATGGCGACGCTGACCTCACTCAACCGCCGCTACGAGCTGGTCGTCACCCGCGCAGCCGGGGTGTCGGCATGGCAATTCCTGGCGCCGCTTTGCGCGGTGGCGATCATCGTCGGCATTATCGGCGCCACCGGCTTCAATGCGCTGGCCGCCTATGCGCTGGACAAATCCCAGTCGATCGAAGCGATGTTTTCGGGCGCTGCGTCAGCGCGCACCACCACCAGCACCGTGCCGTGGCTGCGCCAGCGCACGCCAGACGGCGTGACCATCATCGGTGCCGCAAGCACGGCGGAGCGCGGACGGTTGCTGAGCGACGCAGTGTTCGTGCGGATCGGCAAGGACGGACGCATCGTCGACCGGGTCGACGCCCGGCAGGCGCTGCTGGAAAACGGCAGCTGGCACCTGACCAACGCCGTGACATTTCGTGCCGGCGAAGCTCCGGTACCCGCCCCGACCATGGAGATCGAATCGACACTCGATCCGGTGTTCATTGACGAGCAGTTCGTGATTCCCGAACTGATTCCCTTCCATGAATTGCCGCGAAAGATTGCCGCAGCCCGGTCGTTCGGCCTCAGTGCCGACGCTTTGTCGATGCAATTTCACTCCCTTCTGGCGCTGCCAGCGCTCCTTGCGGCCATGACTCTCATCGCTGCGACCGTTTCGATGCGTTTCGCAAGGATGGGGCAATCCTTCACGATTATTCTAGGTGGCGTCGTGGCCGGGTTTCTGCTTTATGTCGTATCCGTTCTGGTCAAGGCGTTCGGAAGCGCCGGCTTCGTGCCGCCAGTTGCGGCTGCATGGTTTCCAGTGCTGGTGGCGGCGTTTATCGGGGTGACCTTCTTGTTGTATAAAGAGGACGGTTAGTGAGGGGCGCACTAGCAAAAAACAGCATGTCCGTCAGGACGTTGCGCCTTCTGGGTGCGACCGGTCTTGCCGTGATTTTCGCCAGCATCACCCTGCCGCAGATAACCTCTGCGCAGTCGCTCGATGTCGGGGCAAACAGCGCAGTCAGCAGCGACGCTGAGCTGCTGCTGGAAGCTGACACCATCGTCTATGACAATGACCGCAACACCATCACCGCCGTGGGTGGGGTTCAGATCGACTATGACGGTAACCGGCTGGTCGCCCAACGCGTTGCCTTTGACCGCAACACGTCGCGGTTGATCGCCTCCGGCGGCGTCGAGATCGTCGACCCCAACGGCACGCGCATCTATTCCGACCAGATCGACGTCACCGACGATTTCCGCGATGCGTTCGTGCGCACGCTGCGGGTCGAGACCGCCGACAAGACCTATTTTGCCGCTGAAAGCGCCGAGCGCGCCCATGGCGAACTGACGACCTTCAATCAGGGCGTCTACACCGCCTGCGAGCCTTGCGCCGAACGGCCGGACAAGCCGCCGCTATGGCAGGTGAAGGCGCAGAAGATCATCTGGAACGGCAAGACGAAAACCGTGCGCTTCGAGCGTGCGCGCTTCGAAATGTTCGGGATGCCGCTGGCATTCCTGCC
>JBEBXE010000146.1:0-7833 GCA_040391705.1 Aerobium aerolatum | reverse complement strand
CCTTCGGCTGGTTGACCGGCAACTGGTGGAAGTTGGTGCCGATGCGGTTGCGCTGTGCGTCGTTGTAGGCGAAGGCGCGGCCGAGCAGCATCTTGTCGGGCGACAGGCCGATGCCGGGAACGGTGTTGCCGGGCGAGAACGCTGCCTGCTCGATCTGAGCGAAGAAGTTCTCGGGATTGCGGTTCAGCGTCATCTTGCCGACCCGGATCAGCGGGTAATCCGCATGCGGCCAGGTCTTGGTCAGGTCGAACGGGTTGATGTGGTAAGTCTTGGCCTCTTCATAAGGCATCACCTGCACCGACAGCACCCAGCTCGGGTTCTCGCCACGGGCGATGGCGTCGAACAGGTCGCGACGGTGGAAGTCGGCATCAGCGCCGGCCATGGTTGCGGCTTCCTCATTGCTGAAGAACGCCATGCCCTGCTCGGTGTGGAAGTGGTACTTGACCCAGAACCGCTCGCCGGCCGCGTTGATCCACATATAGGTGTGCGAGCCGTAGCCGTTCATGTGACGCCAGGTGCGTGGCAGGCCGCGTTCGCCCATCAGGTAGGTCACCTGGTGCGCGGTCTCTGGATTGTTGGTCCAGAAGTCCCACTGCATGTGGTTGTCGCGCAGGCCGGAATCGGGGAGCCGCTTCTGGCTGCGGATGAAGTGTGGGAACTTCATCGGATCGCGCACGAAGAAGACCGGCGTGTTGTTGCCGACGAGGTCGTAATTGCCTTCGCTGGTGTAGAACTTCAGCGAGAAGCCGCGCACGTCGCGCCAGGTGTCGGGGCTGCCCATCTCGCCGGCAACGGTCGAGAAACGCGCCAGCATCTCGGTCGATGCACCCTGCTGGAACAGCGCAGCCTTGGTGTAGGCCGACACGTCTTCCGTGGTCTCGAGCACGCCGAATGCGCCGGCGCCCTTGGCGTGCGGCTGGCGTTCTGGCGTCTTTTCGCGGTTGAAATGCGCCATCTGCTCGAGGAAATGCACATCGTGCAGCACGATCGGGCCGTCGGCGCCGATGGTCAACGAGTTGCGGTCGCTCGCGGCTGGTGCGCCGGTGCTCATCGTCGAGCCGGTGGCGCTGCGGTTGCCTTGATCTGACATAGGTAGCTCCTTACAGGTCTGGGAAAATAGTCGCTGTGGTCGGTGGGTGCGGATGCAGGAAACTGCACCCAACATCTTTGAAGGATGACATGACGGGATCACGTCGTTGAGGTGGATTTAACGCCTCGACGGCCGCGTAGCAACCGAACTTCCAAGAATAGACGCTGCAAATGCAGCTTCGCGGAGCGGTTTTTCCAGACGTGGAGGCAGTCTGCATACAAGACAGCCCGCCCGCCGGTCGGCGGGCAGGCTGATGTCGAATTCACGATGGCGCGGGGTTATGCCGCGGCGGCGTCCCGCTCCATGCGCAGGGCACGAAGGCGGGCTGTCTTCTTCTGAATTTCGGATTGCTCGGCGTGCAGGACTTCGCGCGCAATTCTGTCGGAGCGTTCCTGGCGCGACTCGGCCTTACTCGGGTTGGGTTGGGTCATGATGTGTCTCCTTTCCTGGTGATGTGATCGCGATCGCCGGGCATCCTTTCGGCTGCACAATGGGCAATCTCACGCTTGGATCGAATAACGGAATGATCCGAAAACCGGGCGCTGTTGGGCGGCCCGATACGCGAATGCTCCCGCGTAGTGTCGCCTGGCCGGGGGAAACCTCCGGGCAAGCAAACGGGCGGGAGATAATACGGGAGATGATGGTGTATCCCTGGCCCGGCTTCGTCTGCACGAACAACCGGCCAGGGTCAGAGGCCGATGAGCAAACAAAACCTGTTGTGACTGCAGGCGGGCTGAGAAAAACGGATCATGACCCTCATATTATATCGCTGGTCGGTAAAGTCAAATTATTGAAACAAAAGAAAAATATTCTATCGGAGGCGCGGCGATGCCTTGAAAGCGCCACCGATCGTACCTAGGTTACATGTATGTGCATGGAAACATTCATCAAGGTATCGAGGCTCGCCGGCGAAGCACGTTCTTCGTCCCGGAGCGGTACCGTTTGAATCTCTGAACACCGCACAGCAGCCACTCCGGGACCATCAAGAAAATTGCGGTTCATTCCAGCGACGCAGCCGTCGTCGCTCTGATGGAGCGTGTCCGTGAGAAATCCAAATCATTCGCAGTCCTGCCGCGTGTGCAGCCGTCATTTGCCGCGTGCGGCGCGTCGTTGCCCGTGGTGCAAGCAGCCCAGCACCGCGTCGGCGACCGGAACCATTCCGCCGATCCGAAACGGCGAGATCATGCGGCCTGGCTTCATGGCGGGGAGCCCGCAATGATGACAGCACAGCATGAACACAATACCGGGGCGTCGACTTTCGCTGCTCCCGAGGTCCTGCAGCAATATGGCGCGCTGCCGTGGCGCAAGGATGCGCGCGGCCGGTTGCAGCTGATGTTGATCACTTCAAGACAGCGGGGCCGCTGGATCTTGCCCAAGGGCTGGCCGATGTCGGACCGGGAACCCTATCTCGCCGCCGCGCTGGAAGCGTTCGAGGAGGCCGGGGTGATCGGCGAAATGCAGCCGAACCCGCTTGGCAGCTACGACTATGTCAAGGAAAGCGATGACGGCTCGAAGGAGCACCGCTGCGTTACCTTGTTCAGCCTTTCGGTGGTCGGGACGCTGACCAACTGGCCCGAGCGCGGGCAGCGCAAGCGCCGCTGGTTCGGTCTTGCCGAGGCTGCCGACACGGTGGCCGACCGCAATCTCGTTCCGATCATTCGCGCCATTCGCGACGCGCCACAGATGTTGCTGGAAAAGGCGAGCCGGGTCTCGAACACCGCGCTCTGTCTCGACGGGGCTCTGACGACATAGGGGTTACGACGCATGCTGCCCTCGACCTTCGTCGCCTTGCGCATTCACGGGCTTGACGCAGACCCCTTGCGTCGAGCCAGCGTCGCCCATTTTCATGGCCCTACGCCGTTCGACCTCGAAGCACGGGACCGGTTCTGGCGCGAGTTCGTGCGCGCGCGCCGCGCCTACCGCAAAGCGACCCAGGAAGAGGTCGAGCTGGTGCTGGCGAGGACCTGACCGGCCTCGGCCTTCTCAGCTGCTGCGCGTATCGAGGATTGCTTCGCCGTCGTCCGCCTCTACGGAACGAGGCTCGTCTGTCACCAGCTTGATGCGGCTATAAGGCGGCGGCAGCCCGCGCTCGCGAATGGCCGCGTCCACGGCGACCAGCATCTCATCGCGGCAGTCGGTATTGTCGACGAAGCTTGGTACCCAGTAGCGCACCGCGTAGCGCACCCCTTCGGTGCCGTAGGACAGCGCGCGCACGTCCGCCTTTGGCGACTTCATCACCGATTCACTCGACCTTGCGGCCAGCTCCAGCAGCGCCTTGCCTTCGCTCACCGGAATGTCGTGGCCGAGCACGATCTCGAGGCTGGCGCGGTAGTGGCTTCGCGGGGCGCTGTAATTGGTCATGCGCTGTCGCGAAATCTCGCTGTTGGGCAGGATCATGTAAGTATCGTTGAGTGTGCGCAGCCGCGTCGTGCGCCAGCCGATTTCGATGACGCGGCCCCGGATGGTGCCGTCGATCTCGATCCAGTCGCCGATCCGGAATGGCGCTTCCAGACCGAGAGCGACCCCCGACAAAACGTCGGCTAGCACGTTGCGGATGGCAAAGCCGAGAATGGCGATGATCAGGCCCGAGCTGGCCAGCGCGCTGCCGGCCGACTGGCCCAGCAGCATCGCAACGGTCGCCACCGTTGCCGCCAGAAACAGCGCCGCCGTCACCAGCTCGCCGAGCAGGCGCGGCACCTTGCGACGCCCGTTCCCCGACCGTCCCAATGCCGCACCGATCATCCGCGACAGCAGCCATGCGCCCGAATACCACGCCGCCGCCGCGCTCAGCTGCCGGATCGGGTTGTGGTCGGTTTCCGCCGCGAAGTGCCGGAATGCCGGCTCGTGGAAGATGTAGGCGACCATCGACAGGCAGAACAGCAGCGCTGGCCAGAAGAATCGCAGGATTGACGGACGTTTGGGCATAAGACTGTAGTTCCAAATTCAAGGGTGTGAGCGATCAAGGGTAGACCATGCGTGGACGCAAAGCCCGATCGATCGTCTCGTAAAAGAGTGCACCCCGAAAACGCCAGTGCGCCCTTTCGGGCGCACAGCAGGTGGTCAAACAGGTGCAGCGGTGCCAGCGTGAGGCTGCGCGTTCACGCGGCGCGCGGCCCCGGATCATCATCGTCCGGGCTGGAGCCGGAGTAGGCCATCAGCGCCGGTTTGCGCTGGAAGCTGACGACGTTTCCGGTGCGCCCGGCGCTGTCGCCCTGCACGAGGCCACGTGCGGTTTCGCGGGTCCGCAGCTCGGCTTCTGGCTGCGACAGCACATCTTCGACGCGCAGTTCTTCCACCACATTGTGGCCGAGTTGTACCGTGACCGTTGCGCGCTCGGCCAATCCCAGCAGCGCGAGGCCGCGCAGGGTACGGATCGACAAGGCGTAATCCGGGAGATCGTCGCCCTCATCCTGAACGATCAGATGCGGCCCGGTCAGCACGCCATTGACGCGATAGGTGAGGCGGGTGTCGAGGGTGACGACGCCCGGCGGGATGTCGTCGCGAAAATAGATCGCGCTGGAACGCAGTTTCCGCCCCAGCAGCTGGATGAACGGACCGTGCGGCCCTCTGTGCCGCTCCAGCATCCCCTGAAGGATGGCGTGGTCCTTGGTCGTCAATTGGTAGTGAGGCTCCGTTACCATGGCAAATCTCCCGCGGGAACGATTCGGCCGTTCCGACGCCAGTCCGTCTTGGTTTGTTGGATATCCCCTGGCTGCGAGCTGCTGCCCCGCCAGGGGTTAGGAGCCTTCGATCAGGCAACCTGCATGATTGAGGAATCGATGACGTGCGCCACGCCGTCCGGTCGCCTCAGCACTGCTGCGCGCAGCTGCATCCGCGTTCCGATCCTTGCGTGACACGAGGTCTGTCATTGCACCGCGTCCTGCGGGGCCTGGACGGAGATGACCGTCAGCGAGTGCGAGCGGCCGTCATTGGCGACCCACTCCATCGTCTGGCCGGCGCGCAAGCCGAGCAGCGCGGTACCAACCGGCGTCAGGATCGAAACCTTGCCCTGCGCAATGTCGGCATCGGCCGGATAGACCAGCGTCAGGTTGCGGGGCTGGCCTTCCTGCGTCTGGTACTCGACGGCCGAGCCCATCTGGACCGTGCTTTGCAGCATTTCCCCGCGCTCGACGACGCGTGCGCGCTCCAGCTCAGTCAAAAGTTCTTCCGCCATCTCCGGCTTCCGGTCCAGCAATCCATTGGCAAGCTGAACCAGGCGGGCGTGATCGGACTTGTTGACGACTATACCTGGTTTACGCATGACGATTCTCCTGCTTTTGCTACGCGACTATGCGCGATAGCGCACGATGATCGTTCTGTTCCGACACGTTGTTGCGGAATGAACTGAATATAGGTGATGTCGCCACAGCTTCCAATGGGCTGGTGGTTGGCGGCATTGCCAGGTGGGTTTAGTGAGTTTGTGTAATGACGAAGGGAGCCCCGGTCTCGGGGCGCAAAATCCGAGCCGGGGCTATACTCGCGGGGCGAGGCCCATATAAAAAGCGGAAATGGCGTGCTCGATTTTCATCTTGATAGCATGACCACGGCGCGGCGGTTGTCAAGCATCATCACGCGTTCTCGCAGCGGCAGCTGGCCCTTGCGCTGCCGTGCCGCAGACGCGATTGCGCGCCGGTTGGCCGGAAGTCGCAGATTGCTGTCGTTGCTGGCAAAGTCATCCAGAAAGCTGTGCCGTAAACTGTCGCAAGGCGTATCCTGACGGCAAGTTTAAGGAGAGGCGGTCATGAAACTCTATCTCAAACGCATCTACGAGCATCCGGCGGAAGACGATGGTTTCCGCGTCCTTGTCGACCGTCTTTGGCCGCGTGGGGTGAAGAAAGAGACGGCCGCCATCGACCTGTGGCTGAAGGAGATCGCGCCGACTGCGGAGCTGCGCAAATGGTTCGGGCATGATCCCGCAAGATGGGCCGAGTTCCGCCGCCTCTATCGCGCCGAACTGGAGACACGCGGTGCGGAACTCGACACCTTGCGCCAGCGTGGCGGTAAGGGGCGGGTTACGCTTCTCTACGGCGCCAAGGATGAGGCGCATAACCAGGCGGTGGTGCTGAAGGAATTTCTCGAGCAGCGGTAGCACGCCGGCGGCGTCATTCGCCGGTCGCCACCACGGTCCATGCGCGCCCGGATACCGGAACAGCGCGCTGGAACGTCCAGCGATCGGCCACCTCCAAAATATGGGACGCGCCGTCCGGATCGGCACCGGCGGCAGAACGCGTGGTGTCGATCACCTGGGCGCGAAACAGCAGCGTCACCTTCATCGCCTCCGCTGTCACCTCGACCGTTTCGACCTCGACGGCGTCGATGCAAACGAACGTATATTCGAGCTGCTCGCCCCGTTCCGCCCGCTCGGCGCACGCCTTGGTGAATGCCGCCAGCACCTCGGGCGACACCAGCGGCGCAAGTGTCTTGAAATCTGCGGCGGCATAGGCGGTAACGATGGCCTCGTAGGCGCGCAACGCGCCTTCGAGAAACGCGCTGACGCTGAAACCCGGATCGAGCCGGAGGATGTCGGCGAAGCGCCGGTCATCCCCGCTGGTGGCAACATCGACAGGGGTGGAAGGACGGTCCCGTTGGTCGTTCCCCTCGGCTGGGGGCGTTCGCATCGCGAGGTCGAGTGCGGAGAGGATGGTCCACCAGAACCAGAGAAGCAGGATTGCCGGGATGTTGCTGGCTGTGTCGGCCGCTTCGGTCAATTGCGCCTCCTGTCATTGTATTCGAGGAAGAATATTGAATTGGTGGAACGGCGGCGGCGACGGCAGCATCCACTCCAGCGTGGTCGCGCCTTCGCCCCATGGATTGGCCCCGGCAACGCGCTTGCGTGCGAAGGCCTCGGCGACGGCGAAGAAGAACACCAGCAGGCCGAAGGCCGAGATGTAGGAGCCGATCGAGGAGACGAAGTTCCAGCCGGCGAAGGCGTCGGGGTAATCGGCATAACGGCGCGGCATGCCGGAGAGCCCGAGGAAGTGCTGCGGGAAGAACACCAGATTGACGCCGACGAAGGTCAGCCAGAAATGCAGCTTGCCGAGATTTTCGCTCATCAGGTAGCCGGTCATCTTCGGGAACCAGTAATACCAGGCGGCGAAGATCGCGAACGCCGCGCCCAGCGACAGCACGTAGTGGAAGTGGGCAACCACGTAATAGGTGTCGTGCAGCAGGCGGTCGACGCCGGGATTGGCGACGACGACGCCGGTGACGCCGCCGATGGTGAACAGCAGCACGAAACCCGTCGCCCACAGCATCGGCGTGCGGAAGGTGATCGAGCCGCCCCACATCGTCGCCAGCCATGAGAACACCTTGACGCCGGTCGGCACCGCAATGACCATCGAGGCGAAGGCAAAATAACGCTGGGTCTCGACCGTCAGGCCGACGGTGAACATGTGATGCGCCCACACCAGGAAGCCGATGACGCCGATGGCGACCATGGCATAGGCCATGCCGAGATAGCCGAATACCGGCTTCCTGGCGAAGGTCGAGATGACCTGGCTGACGATGCCGAACGCCGGCAGGATCATGACGTAGACTTCGGGATGGCCGAAGAACCAGAACAGATGCTGGTAGAGAATGGGATTGCCGCCGGCTTCCGGTGCGAAAAACGTCGTGCCGAAGTTGCGGTCGGTCAGAAGCATGGTGATCGCCCCGGCTAGCACCGGCAAAGCCAGCAGCAGCATGAAGGCGGTGACCAGCATCGACCAGGCAAACAGCGGCATCTTGTGCAGCGTCATGCCCGG
>JBEBXE010000145.1:0-7865 GCA_040391705.1 Aerobium aerolatum | reverse complement strand
ACGTCGACGGTGCGCTCGTCGATATAGATCGTCTCGCCCCAGACATTGTCGAGCAACTGGCCGCGTGAAAACACCCGACCGGGGTTCTGCATCATGAACTCGAGCAGCCGGTATTCTGTCGGGCCGAGGCGGATTTCGCTCTCGCCGCGATGCA
The DNA here is from genome assembly GCA_040391705.1 of Aerobium aerolatum. GTDB lineage: Bacteria > Pseudomonadota > Alphaproteobacteria > Rhizobiales > Rhizobiaceae > Aerobium > Aerobium aerolatum_A. The sequence goes on along the minus strand of JBEBXE010000145.1, from coordinate 7,711 downwards.
CACGGTGGGTCTCGCGGTCGAGGACGATGTCGCCGACCTTCAGCACCGACGACAGCACTTCCGGCTTGGCGCGGCGCAGCAGCGCCCGGACGCGGGCGATCAGCTCGGGCGTCGAGAACGGCTTGACCAGATAGTCGTCGGCGCCAGTCGACAGGCCGCGCACGCGGTCGCTTTCCTCGCCGCGCGCCGTCAGCATGATGATCGGCAGACGTTCGGTTTCGGCGCGCATGCGCAGGCGGCGGCACAGCTCGATGCCGGAGACGGCGGGCACCATCCAGTCGAGCACCAGCAGGTCGGGCTGGTTTTCGCGCAGCCGCAGCTCGGCTTCGTCGCCACGGGTGATGACTTCGACCTGATAGCCTTCCGCTTCGAGATTATACTTGAGGAGGACGCCCAGCGGCTCTTCGTCCTCGACCACCATGATCTTGGGTGCAATCATTGATCTGTCTTTCGCGTCAGCCGGAGACCGACGTTTCATCGGCTTTTGGCCGATAGAGCGGCAACTGCATGCCGGTTGTCACATAATACGCATTCTCGGCGATGTTGGTCACATGGTCGCCGATGCGTTCGAGGTTTTTCGCACAAAACAGCAGATGCGTGCAGGCGGTGATGTTGCGCGGGTCTTCCATCATATAGGTCAGAAGTTCACGGAATATCCCGGTGTACTGGATGTCGATCTTTTCGTCCTCGGCGCGCAGCAGCTTCAGCCGCTCGGCATCGCGCACCTCGTAGGCTTGGATGACGTTGTGGACCTGCGCCACCACCAGTTGCGCCATCGCGTCGATGGAGTGGGACAGGCTGCGCGGTGCACCGCCCTCGCCGACCGCACTGACGCGCTTGGAAATGTTCTTGGCCAGATCGCCGATGCGCTCGAGATCGGCGGCCATGCGGATGGCGCTGACCACCGAGCGCAGATCCTGCGCCACCGGCTGGCGCTTGGCGATCAGGGTGATCGCGCGGTCGTCCAGCTCGCGCTGGCGTGCGTCCATGATGGTGTCGTCGGAGATGACGCGCTGCGCCAGCGCGGCGTCGGTATCGACGAGCGAGCGGGTCGACGACACCACCATTTCGCCGGCCAGATCGCCCATGTCGTGGATCAGACGATCGATGGCGTTCAGATCCTCGTCAAAGGAAGTAACTGTGTGACCCATATCGGTCTCCTGTGCCCAAAACTCGGTAAGCTAGCCGAAGCGGCCGGTGATGTAGTCCTGGGTGCGCTTCTCGACCGGGCTGGTGAAGATCAGGTCGGTCGGACCTTCCTCCACCAGATTGCCGAGATGGAAGAAGGCGGTGCGCTGCGACACGCGCGCTGCCTGCTGCATCGAGTGCGTCACGATGACGATGGTGTAGTTCTGCTTCAGCTCGTCGATCAGTTCCTCGATGCGCGCGGTGGCGATCGGGTCGAGCGCCGAGCACGGCTCGTCCATCAGGATCACTTCCGGAGACACCGCGATGGCGCGGGCGATGCACAGACGCTGCTGCTGGCCGCCCGACAGGCTGGTGCCGCCCTCGTTGAGCCGATCCTTCACCTCGCTCCACAGGCCTGCCTTCTGCAGGCTGGACTCGACGATGGAATCAAGCTCGCTGCGGCTGCGGGACAGACCGTGGATGCGCGGACCGTAAGCGACGTTCTCGTAGATCGACTTCGGGAACGGATTCGGCTTCTGGAACACCATGCCGACGCGGGCGCGCAGTTCGACCGGATCGAGCGAAGGGTCGTAGATATCCGCGCCGTCCAGCGTGATCTTGCCGGTCATCCGGCAGCCCTCGATGGTGTCGTTCATCCGGTTGAGGGTGCGCAGGAAGGTCGACTTGCCGCAGCCCGACGGACCGATGAACGCCGTCACCGACTTTTCCGGCACATCGATGGAGACATCGAACAACGCCTGCTTCTGCCCGTAGAAAACGCTGACGTCGCGGGCGCTGACGCGCACGGGGCCGGGGTTTTCGTCCGGCGTGCGGACGGTGGTGGTTTCCCTGGTGTAGAGATCGGATTGGGGGACGATCTTTTCGGCCGGCATGTGCATGGCCGTGGCCTCCTGTTTCGTTTCGGTATTCATTTGCGGCGCTCCAGCCTGGCACGCAGATAGATCGCGATGGCGTTCAGCATCAGCATCAGGCCGAGCAGCACGATGATCGCGGCGGAGGTGCGCGCTTCGAAGAAATTGCGGTTCTCGTTGCCCTGCCACAGATAGATCTGCACCGGCAGCGCGCTCGACGGATCCAGCGGCGTGCCGGGGATCTGGGCCACGAACGCGTTCATGCCGATCAGCAGCAGCGGGGCCGTCTCGCCCAGCGCCTGCGCCACGCCGATGATGGTCGCGGTCAGGATGCCGGGATAGGTGACGGGCAGGACATGGTGGAAAACGGTCTGCGTCTTCGACGCACCGACCCCGAGCGCCGCCTGGCGCAGCGACGGCGGCACGGCGCGCAAGGCCGAGCGCGTCGCGATGATGATGGTGGGCAGCGTCATCAGCGTCAGCACCAGACCACCGACCAGCGGTGCCGACAGCGGCAGCCGGAAGTAGTTGATGAACACCGCCGCACCCAGCAGGCCGAACACGATCGAGGGCACGGCGGCGAGGTTGTTGATGTTGACCTCGATGAAGTCGGTGAACTTGTTCTTCGGCGCGAACTCTTCGAGGTAGACGGCGCTCATCACGCCGATCGGCACTGCCAGAACGATCACCACCAGCATCATGTAGAGCGAACCGACGAACGCACCGGCAAGACCGGCTGACGCCGGTGCCGAGCGCGAGTCACCATTGGTGAAGATGTGCCAGGCAAATGCAAAGCGCATCTGGCCGCCGTCCATGAATTTGTCAGCCAGCGCGCGTGCCGGGGCGGAGAGCTGCTGCTGGGCGTCAGGCAGGCTGCGGTCGATATTGCCCTTGAGCCAGTTGTCGGCATTGGCCGACGCCAGCATCGTCACCTTGACCGTCTTGCCGAGCAGGCCCGGGTCGGCGACGAACATGTCGCGCAGTCGGAAGCGCTCGCTGGTCTCGACGATCGACAACGCCGCGCGGCTGTCGATGTCGACGCCGGGGGCCGCCGCCGTGATCGCCTTTTCCAGCACGCGGTTCCAGTTGACCATCGTCACCTTGCGTTCCCAGTCGAGGACCGCACGGCGATAGTCGGCAACCGACTGGTCCGGTGCCTGCACCGGACGATCCGCGACCTTGACGATCTCCGGGTCGAAATTCACGTCGAGCGTGAGGTTGGCCTGCGTGAAGGCCGGCAGGCCCTGATAGAGGATCATCGAGAACAGGATCGCGACGAAACCGAGGGCGGCGGCGATGGCAGCGATGCCATAGGCGCGGAACCGGCGTTCCTGCGCATGGCGCTTGCCAAGGCTGGCACGGATGCGCTTCAGGCGCTCGGCCGATCCGTCGGCCGCGGGGTCCAGCTGGGGGGTGAACGGGTGAGCCATATCAGTCGTACTGCTCCCGATAGCGACGGACAATGAAGAGCGCCGCGACGTTGAGAATGAGCGTCATCACAAACAAAGTCAGGCCCAGCGCGAAGGCGACGAGCGACTGCGGCGAGGCGAAATCCATATCGCCGGTCAGCTGATTGACGATGGTCACCGTCACGGTGGACACCGGCTCGCCGGGGTTGAGACGCAGGAACGGACTGTTGCCGGCGGCAAGCACCACGATCATCGTCTCGCCGATGGCGCGGCTGACCGCGAGCAGGAACGCACCGACGATCCCCGGCAATGCGGCGGGGATGACGACACGGCGGATGGTTTCCGACTGGGTGGCGCCAAGGCCGAGCGAGCCGTCGCGCATGGCGAGCGGCACCTGTCTGATGACGTCATCCGACAGCGAGGAGATGAACGGGATGATCATCACCCCCATCACCACGCCGGCCGTCAGCGCGCTGGTGGCGCGGATGTCGAGCCCGATCGCGGTGCCCGCTCCGGCCAGAAACGGACCGACAGTGACGAGTGCGAAAAAGCCGTAGACGATGGTCGGGATGCCGGCGAGCAGCTCGATGATCGGCTTGACGATGCCGCGCATCCGCGGCGTTGCATATTGCGTCAGGTAGATCGCCGTCATCAGGCCGATCGGCAGCGCGACGAGGATGGCGATGGCGGCGACCATCAGCGTGCCCCACAGCAGCGGCAGCAGGCCGTATTCGCCGGTTGCGCCAGCGCCGACAGACGAGAAGCCGGGGTTCCAGACGGTGCCGAAGAAGAAGTCGATCGGGCTGACGAAGGTGAAGAAGCGGAGCGCTTCCATCAGCAGCGACGCGACGATGCCGACCGTCGTCAGGATCGCCACCACCGAACAGCCGATCAGCAGGACGCGCACGATGCGCTCGACCTCGTTGCGGGCCCGCAGGCGGGTGCTGATACGGCGTTGCGCCAGATAGAGCCCAACCGCGCCGGTGCCGGCTGCAGCGGCCACGACAAACGCGAAGGTCAGGGTGCGGAATTCGCGCAGCGCCTGTGCGGCGACGTTTTCGTAGGCCTGGGTGTCGCCGACAACGCCAAAGCCGCTTTCGATCTGGCGAATGCGGCGGATCGCGGCGTTGAGATCGCCGGTCGGAAGCGTGGCAATTTCGGGTGGCAGCTGCGCCAGAATGTAGGCGCGTGTCGCCGTGTCGCCAAAAGCCGTCCACAGACCGAGAATGAGCAGCGCGGGCACCAGAGCCCAGAACGCGACAAGCGACCCGTGATAAGCGGGCCGGGAATGGATGCGCCCCACCGCCGCGGCAAGACCACGGCTGCGTGACCAGCCAAGCTGGTAGGCAAAGCCGAGCAGCAGCAGGAGCAGGCTGGCAACAATAGCTGTGTTCACTGGGGTCGCGCTCCGCGAGGCCGTCTGGACGAGAACAGGATAAACCGGAAATCGGGGCCCCGCATCAGCGAGACCCCGGTTTGGTCCGGATTTTTACTTCACCGCGTCGACGGTCAACGCCTTGCCTTCCTGGAAGGCGGCGAGGACGGCTGCGGTTTCTGCGGCAGGGGCCGGGATCAGGCCAGCTGCTTCCAGCGTGCCACCAAGACCGGCCATCTGGTCGGAGAGGAAGAACTCAACGAACTCGTTGATGCCTGGAACGGTGCCGATGTGCTCGCCCTTGACGTAGAAGTAGAGCGGGCGCGAGACCGGATATTCGCCGGCGGCAACGGTTTCCAGCGACGGGGTGACGCCGGAGACGGTGGCGACCTTCAGCGTGTCACGGTTCTGGTCGTAGAACGACAGGCCGAAGACGCCGACGGTGTCGGGGTTGGACTGCAGGCGCGACAGGGTCTCGGTGTAGTCGCCGGCAATCTCGATGACCACGTCCTGACGGAACGACGTGGTGACCTTCTCCAGCTCTTCCTTGGACATTTCCGGCAGGCCGGCTGCCTCGGCGCCCTCGGCAATCACCTTCTCCTGGAAGACTTCGCGGGTACCGTGGTTCGAAGCCGGGATCGCCAGAGCGATTGGCTGGTTCGGCAGCGACGCGTCGATTTCGTTCCAGGTCTTGTAAGGGTTGGCGACCATCTTGCCGTCGACGGCAACCTGAGCGGCGATTGCCTTGAAGATGTGGACCGGCTCAAGCGCGAACTCGCCCTTCGTGGCGTTCGAGGCAAAGACAATGCCGTCGTAACCGATCTGGATTTCGCGAATGTCCTTCACGCCGGCAGTGTTGCAGGCTTCGATTTCGCCAGCCTTCATGCGACGCGATGCATTGGCGATGTCGATGGTGTTGTCGCCGACGCCGGCGCAGAACTGGCGCAGGCCACCGCCGGTGCCACCCGAGCCGACGACCGGGGTCTTGAACTCAGGGAAGGCCTGGCCGAACTCTTCAGCCACGATGCTTGCGAACGGGAGAACTGTGGACGAACCAGCGATCTGCATGGTGTCGCGCGACTGGGCCGAAGCTGCGCCGAGCGAAGCGGCGACTGCGACGGAAGCCACGGTCGCTGCGAGGAAAAACTTGTTCATGTGCCTACTCCGTACGGAATTGGGATACGACGTCCTTGCGTCGGGAGTGGCAATAAAGGGCGTATGTAACAGTTGGATGACAGTTCGGTGTCAGCTCAATAAAGCGTGACCGGACTCCTGGGATGTGGCGTCCGCGGTGGCTTCCATCCAGCGCGCAATCTTCTCGGTCAGCGCCTTGGGGCTGATCGGTTTGGACAGATAATCATCCATGCCGGCTTCAAGACAGCGCTCGCGATCGCCCTTCAGCGCATGCGCGGTGACGCCGATGATCGGGATATGCCCGCCGGTGACCAGTTCCTCCTCGCGGATTCGCGCCGTCGCTTCCAGCCCGTTCATCTCCGGCATCGAGACGTCCATCAGGATCATGCGCGGCACCATCACCTTGTAGGCGTCGACGGCAAGCCGGCCATTGCTGACGATCTCGTAGGTCAGGTCGGTCTCTCCGAGAATCTGCGAGAACACCAGCTGGTTCACCTCATTGTCCTCGGCAACCAGAATATCGACCCGATGCACAGCGCCGGAGGCATTCTGCGACAGGCGCTGCACCCGTTTCGGCGAGGCGAACGGCGCCATGACGGCGACGGGCGCCAGCCGCGCTGCCTCGGCGTCGCCAGCCGGGGTGGCTTCGTCGGTGGCGCGATGTTTCTGGATCGTCGAGACCACCGCCTGCAGCAGGGCCGACGACCGCGCCGGCTTGATCAGATGGGCGTCGATGGCGAGGCTCTTGTAGTCCGGCTGGCCAAGGCTCTGGTCAACCGATGTCAGCATCACGATCGGGGTAGCGGCAATGTTGGGCGTTCTACGGATGATACGCGCCGCTTCCGGACCGGACATGCCCGGCATCTGATAATCGAGAATGATGCAATCCACCGCCAGCCCGTGCTGCCTGACGGCCTGCAGCACCGCGATGCCCTCCGGCCCGCTTTCGGCTGCGCAGGCATCGAAGCCCCAGCTGGACGTCTGTTCAAGCAGGATCGCGCGATTGACGGCGTTGTCGTCGATGATCAGGACGCGCGCGCCGGTGACATCGACCGGGGTGGTCTTTTTCCTGTCGGCAACCTGGGCATGCGGCAGTTCGATCGAGAACCAGAAGGTCGACCCCTCGCCTTCAACGCTGCGCACCCCAACCTCGCCCTGCATCAGCGACACCAGCCGCGAGGTGATCGCAAGGCCGAGGCCCGTGCCCTCGTGGCGGCGGGTCGAGGACGTGTCGACCTGGCTGAACTTGTCGAAGACCAGCTTCAGCTTGTCGGTCGGGATGCCGATGCCGGTGTCGGTAACCGCGACATGCATCGCCGTCGTGTCGCCCTGCACCTGACCGCTGACATCGACGAGCACATGCCCTGCATCGGTGAACTTCACCGCGTTGCCGACGAGGTTGGTGATGATCTGGCGAATCCGGCCGACGTCGCCGATGTAATGATCGTGCAGATCGGGCTGGACCCGTACGATCAGCTCGAGGTCTTTTTCCTTGGCCCGGCTGGCGACCAAAGTCGCCACGTCCTCGATCGCCTCGGCCAGATGGAACGGCGCCGGATCGAGGACCAGCTGCCCCGCATCGATCTTGGAGAAGTCGAGGATATCATTGATGATCGTCAGCAGCGCGTGGCCCGACTTCAGGATGATGTCGGTGAAGGTCTTCTGGCGCGAATCGAGGTCGGATTTTGCCAGAAGCTCCGCCATGCCGAGCACGCCATTCATCGGCGTGCGGATTTCATGGCTCATATTGGCGAGGAATTCGGACTTGGCGCGGTCGGCCAGCACGGCGCGGC
>JBEBXE010000144.1:0-7871 GCA_040391705.1 Aerobium aerolatum | reverse complement strand
ACCTGCGCGGGCGCGTCCTGCTGTCCCATGGCCATGACCACATCGACAATGTCGGGCAGATCGGTATCTTTGGGTGACAAGAGAACGTTCCTTTTACAGAATCCGGCGTATTGTCGAATGGTCGATGTGTGGTCTACGGTCGAGCAATCCCGCAGGGCCTTGATCGTCGATCTTTTGCGCCACGGCAGCAATTATTGCGCAGAATAGCCCTCAAAGAGTGATAAGGCAAGATTATCGGTCTTTATAGCGACGCGACGTAGCGTGCGCATTTAGTGAATATTTCGACATTACCCGCACCAAAGCAGCGAGCTTCTCAGACGGCAAACTGGCTGGGCTACGCAACGGCAGGGCGACGTGAAGCTGACCAAATTGCCGCTTCGATACTGGCGTCATTTAAAGTAGACTCTTCCAATCAGGTTCTCTAGAAGATTTCGCTTAGCACGGGATCGGAGCGAGCATGGCGGAGCGTAACTGGACGTTGAAAGACGACATTCGCGAGTATTGGTCATCGCGGGCTCCGACGTTTGACCTTTCACCCGGGCACGAGATTTTTGGCGATGACGAACGCCAGGCCTGGCACGCGCTGATCAGCAAGCATCTTGGCGATGGCACCGGCCGCAAGGCGCTCGATCTTGCCAGTGGCACAGGGGTGATTTCGCGTCTGCTGTGTGAAAACGGTTTTTCCGTCACTGGCCTCGATTTCTCCGAGCCGATGATCGAACGCGCGCGCAACAAGGCAAAGGCGCGCCAGCTCGACGCCTCTTATGTGATGGGTGACGCGGAAGACACGCGTCTCGCGGATGCATCGTTCGACACGATCATGACACGGCATCTGGTCTGGACGCTTCCGGATCCGGAAGCGGCCTTCAAGGACTGGTTCCGCGTGTTGAAGCCCGGCGGGCGCGTCCTGATCGTCGACGCGGATACGGCTGCACGGGGCCTGAAGTCGAAGCTTCTGCGCAAACTTGCATCGGTCCTGAAAAAATTAGGCAAGGCCGTGGCGGGAATTGGCATGGATCGTGAAACCCACGAACGGATCCTGTCGCAAGTTCACTTTTCCACTGGCGCGCGCGCCGAAGAGATCGCGGATCTCCTGCGCGCTGCCGGGTTTGAGAATGTCGTTATCGACCGCGCCCATGGGCAGATCCGGCAGGCGCAAGCGCGTCAGATGCCGCTTCATCAACGTATCGATCGTGCAAGCCAGGATCGCTATGCGATTCAAGCCAGCAAACCCGTCAACGCGCCGGCCGGGATCGCCCAATCAGGGCACCGTGCGGCATAGTCGAGGAGAGTGGGATGTTGGGATTTTTGGATCGAATGAGGGTGTCTATCAGCGGGCCGCTTGTTGCTGCGACCTGTGTGGTTGTCGCACTGGTCGCCTTGCTGGGGGCGGCGAACGCCCAAGAGAAAATCACGATTACCGACCTTGCCGGTCGCACGGTCGAGGTGCCTCACGGCGCCAAGAGGGTGATCCTCGGCGAAGGCCGGATGTTCTACGCGACGGTCGTGTTGGACAAGGATAACCCTTTCGAACAGTTGGCTGCCATTGGGGACGATCTGCCCCAGTTCGATCCCGACACCTGGGAGAAGTATCTGGCGCGCTTCCCCGAAGCCAAGGACGTTCCGATGATCGGTGCGGCCGCTTCGGCAGACTTCAGCGTCGAGAAGGCGCTGGAGCTGAACGCTGATGTTCTCGTCGTCACGCTCGGCTTCTACGACAAGATCAAGGAAAGCGGCATCATCGACACGCTCGAGAAAGCCGGCGTGCCGACAGTGTTCGTGGACTTCCGTGAACGCCCCACCCAGAACACCGTGCCGTCGGTCCTGTTGCTCGGCCGCATCTTCGGCAAGGAAGTTCAGGCGCAGGCCTTTGCCGACTACTACATGGCGCAGATGCGCCGCGTTTACATGGGCATTGGTACGCTGAAGGCCAATGAGCGCCCGATGGTCTTTGCGGAACGCGCGGCCGGCCTCGATCCCGCGATCTGCTGCAATACGTTCGGCAACTTCAATTTCGGTGAGTTCATCGCGGAAGCGGGCGGCTTCAACCTCGGCACAAAGTATCTGACCGGTGTGAGTGGTGTGCTCAACCCGGAGACCGTCGTCGTCGAGAATCCGCCCTTCATCGTTGTGACCGGGGCGAACTGGTCGAATTCCAATCCGGGCAATACCGCCGTGTGGCTCGGTTACGACATGACCGAAGACAAGGCGAAGGAGCAGCTCAAGGGGTTGATGCAGCGCACGGGCTTCCCCGAGCTGAAGGCGGTCAAGGACAACAATGTCATGGCCATCTATCATCAGTTCTACCAGAGTCCGTACCACTTCGTTGCCGTTCAGGCGCTCGCCAAGTGGCTGCATCCGGAAAAATTCGCCGACCTCGACCCGCAGGCCACGTTCGAGGAACTTCACGAGAAGTTCCTGCCGATCGATGTCAGCGGCGTGTTCTGGACGACGCTCAAGTAAGGCGGGCGCTTCGGCGCCTGCCCATATCCGGCAGGGAGCGACAATGGCTGAAGTGGCAATGATGCGGGCAGGTGAACGCTATCGCCAGCGGATGATGCGCAAGACGATGTTTGTCGGCGGCGCGCTGGTTTTTCTGGCGTTGGCGATCTGCGTCGATGTCGGCGTCGGCCCCGCCTGGTATAGCCCGGTCGAGGTGATGACCGCGCTGCTGTCGCCCGACAGTGTCGATGCAAGGCTCGCGATTATCATCTGGGATGTGCGGCTTCCCGTGGCGGTGATGGCGGTGCTGATCGGCGCGATGCTCGGCATTGCCGGCGCGCAGATGCAGACCATCCTGCACAACCCGCTTGCGGATCCCTTCACCCTTGGCATCTCGTCTGCAGCGAGTTTTGGCGCGGCGCTGGCGATTGCCGTCGGCGTCGGGCTATGGCCGTCGGGGGGAACGTTTTTCATTGCCCTCAACGCTTTCGTGTTCGCGCTCGGCACCTCGCTTGTGCTGTTTGCTTTCACGCGCATGCGCGGGGTGACGGTCGAGACGTTCGTTTTGGTCGGCATCGCGCTGTTCTTCACCTTCAATGCGATGCTGGGGTTCATCCAGTACCAATCCTCGGAAGCGCAGCTGCAGCAGATCATCTTCTGGATGATGGGCAGCCTTGGGCGTGCCAGCTGGACGAAGATCGCTATCTGCGCCGGTCTGCTGGCGCTGGTCGTGCCCCTTGCCTGGGCGCGCAACTCGATGATGACGGCGCTGGCCATGGGCGACGACCGGGCGGCAAGTCTCGGGGTTCCGGTCACGCGCCTGCGGCTCGAAATGCTTGCCTGCATCTCGTTGTTGGCCGCAACGGCCACCGCTTTTGTCGGCACGATCGGGTTCATCGGTCTGGTCGGCCCACACATTGCACGCATGTTCGTGGGCGAAGACCAGCGCTATTTCATTCCGGTTTCCGCCATGGCGGGTGCGGTCATCCTGTCCGCTGCGTCGACCCTCTCCAAGGCGATCACGCCGGGCGTCATCTATCCCATTGGCATCATTACGGCGCTCGTCGGTGTGCCGTTCTTTCTCAGCCTTGTGCTTTCCATCCGGCGGGAGACATGGCGATGAGCCTCGAGATCAGCGGCCTGCGTTTTGGCTATGGCAAGAGCTCCTTGTTCGATACGCTGCATGCTTCGCCGTTCCGGCGCGGCGAGATGACCGCGCTTATCGGGCCGAACGGTGTCGGCAAGTCGTCGCTGTTCCGGTTGGTTGCCGGATTGCTCAAACCGACTGCCGGCACGATCTGCCTGGACGGGCATGATACTGCCTGTCTGCCGGATCGGCAGCGCGCTGAAAGCATCTTCCTTCTGACCCAACACACAGCGATGCGGGCAGCGCTTGCCGTCTTCGACGTTGTGCTTCTGGCCAAGCGCGGCTGGCGTGGTGGAAAGGCAAGCAATGAGGACATTGCGCATGTCGAGGAGATGCTCGATCTGCTCGACATCGAACATCTGTCGGACCGGCTCGTCTCCGAATTGAGTGGCGGCCAGCAGCAACTCGTTGCGCTCAGCCAAGCCCTCGTGCGCGATCCGCAGGTGCTGCTGCTCGATGAACCAACCAGCGCACTCGATCTGAGACGGCAGCTGGAGGTCCTGACGCTGGTTTGCAAAGTGACGCGTGAGCGCAAGATCGTCACATTCGCCGCGCTGCATGATCTGAGCCTGGCCAGTCGCTTCGCGGATCGTTTCGTGCTGCTGCATGAGGGCAAAGTCGCTGCAGACGGAACCCCGGAAGACGTCTTGCGCGATGATGTTACGGGCCGCGCTTATGGCGTGAAACTCGAAGTCGACCGCAACTCGAAAGGCGGCCTGACGGTCAACGCGGAACTGTCGGCGGCCTAGGTGATATGGGGCGCGGCTCCCCGTCCGGCATTGCGAACGGGAAGCCGCAAGGTCAAAGTCAGATAAGGTCGTTATCTGTGAGGAACTGTGTTGCCACGTCTTCGATGGACTTCTTGTCCACGTCGACTTGCGCGTTCAGCGATTGCATGACCTCGGTGGAAAGCTTGGCCGAAAGTGCGTTGAGGGGCTTCTCGAGGCCGGCATTGGCTTCGAGGACCGCTGTGCGCACCACAGGCACGGTGGCGTAGTCAGGGAAGAAACCCTTGTCATCGGTCAGGACACGGAAATCGAACGCCTTGACGCGCCCGTCGGTGGCGAAAACGAGTGCCACATTGACCTGGCCGTCACGCAATGCCTGGTAGGTCAGCCCGGAATCCATTGGCTTGAGATCCGCACGTGTCGTCTTGAACCCATAGGTGTCTCTGAGGCCGGGCAGTCCGTCCGGTCGGCCGGGGAACTCGGCGTTGACCGCCATGACCAGTCCGCCGCCATCATTGTAGGATGCCGCGAGGTCTGACAGGGACTTGATTGCGTCCGTCTTCTCATTGCTCGCCTGAACCGCCAGCGCATAGGTGTTGTTTGCGGTCGACGGGTTCAGCCAGGTGATGCCGACTTTGGCGTCGAGTTCCTTGACCGTGTTGTAGGTATCCTCGGCGTTCATCGTCTCGTTGATCTTGTTGTAGGTCACAAGCGACGTACCGGTATATTCCCAGTAGACGTCGATCTGACCGTTGATCTGTGCATCGCGCAGGACTTGGGAACCAAGCCCGTCGCGCTTGTCGACCGTAAAGCCTTCATGCTTGAGAAATTGCGTGGTGATTTCCGCAAGGATCAACTGCTCGGTGTAGCCCTTGCCGCCAACGACGATGGTTTCCGCCTGGGCCGAGGTTGCTGCGATCGCGGCGATAGCTGCCGCTGCCAGAATCCGCATTGGATGCTTCATGAAATTCTCCTGTTATGAAATCGAAGAAGTGACGCGCTGCGTTCGATTTAGCGCATCGGATTGACACCGCGCGGAATGGTCCAGAACTGGAGCTGGGTAACGATGAAGTCGACCAGGATTGCCAGTAGCGCGGTTGGGATGGCACCGGAAAGCATGGTGCCAAATTCGTTGAGAGCGATGCCAGTGAAGATCAGCTCGCCCAGGCCGCCGCCGCCGATCAGGAAGGCAAGCGGGACTGTGCCGACATTGATGGCGAGGGCGGTACGGATGCCGGCAAAGATGACGAACAGCGCGTTGGGCAGTTCGACCTGCCACAGGATCTGCGCCGGGCTGAGCCCCATGCCGCGTGCTGCCTCCAGCAGATATGGCGGGACCGCGCGAATGCCGGCCATGGTGTTGCTGACGATCGGCAGTAGCGAAGCGATGAACAGCGCGAAAATCGCCGGCGTGTTGCCGATGCCTAGAACGCTCATCGACAAAGCGAGCACAGCCAGTGTCGGAATCGTCGCCCCGATATTGAGGACCTGCAACGCTGCATCGCCGTAGCGCCGCAAGCGCGGGCGGGTCAGGGCGACACCTGCCGGCACGCCGAGCAGGATTGCAGCGCCGCCTGAAATCGCGACGAGCTGGATGTGCTCCTGACCCAGGAAGGCAATGTCATCCCAGTGGTCCAGCAGGACCGGCAGCAAACCGCTGCCCCACGCCCACGCACCCAGCGCAAAGACGAGAATGTAGAGCCCGCCGCGCCACCATTGACGCGAGTCCTGGACACCCGCGTGGTCAACCATCGCGATAGGCCTCGCTCAACAGGCGGGTGATGCTGCGCAGCGTCACATAACCCTTGAAGATGCCCTCATTGTCGGTGCAGGCGAGCCACGACACGTCATGGCGGAACATGGTCGACACCGCGGTTCGCAAGTTCTCCCCGGGCTTGACCGTGGTGGGTAAGGTCTCGCGGTTTTCGCCAACCTTGCCCTTGGCGCCACGCGCCGCGCTGAGTTGGACGAATCCACGCGCCCGACCGCGCGGGCCGACCACAACAATGGCCTGATGACCGTGCTCCGCCATGATGGCGGCGGCGGTTTCCAGGGTGTCTTCCGCGGTGACGCGCGGGGGATCATGCTGCATCGCGTCGTTCACGGTGAGCAGTTGCAGGCGCTTCAAGGTGCGGTCGCCGCCGACGAAGTCGGAAATGAAACTCTCGGCGGGATGCGCGAGGATATTGTCGGGCGTGTCGTACTGGACAAGCTTGCCGTCACGGAAAATAGCGATGCGATCCGCCATCTTGACCGCTTCGTCGATGTCGTGACTGACGAACATGATGGTTTTCTTGATCCGCGCCTGCATCTTGAGGAACTCGTCCTGGATGATCTCCCGGTTGATCGGGTCGATCGCGCCGAACGGCTCATCCATGAGCAGCACCGGGGGATCGGCGGCAATCGCCCGCAGAACACCGATACGTTGTTGCTGGCCGCCAGACAGTTCCTTGGGATAGCGCTTGAGGAAGGTGCCTGGATCAAGCGCGACCATATCGAGCAGTTCCGCCGCGCGGGCGCGCGACTTCTTGCGGTCCCAGCCCAGCATGTCAGGCACGAGACAAATATTGTCTTCAATGGTCTTGTTGGGAAACAGACCGATCTGCTGGATAACGTAGCCGATCGTTCGGCGGAGCTGCACCGGATCATAGTCGGCGGTGTTTTTGTCGCCGATGAAAATCTCGCCCGAACTGGGTTCGATCAGGCGGTTGACCATTTTCATGGTGGTGGTCTTGCCGCAGCCGGAGGGACCAAGCAGCACGCAGATTTCGCCTTCCGGCACCTCCAGCGTCACATGGTCGACGGCGGGCGTGGTCGAATTGGGGAACGTCTTCGAAACGTGTTCGAGCCGGATCATTCATGTCCTCTCTTCATTTTCTGAGGCCCGGAGAGGTAAGCAGGCGCTGTACGCCGAGCAGACCAAAATCGGCGATGATCGCCAGCACGCTGACGGCGAGGGCGCCGGTGATGAGCTGGCGCGGGTCGGTCTGGGTGATGCCGCGCGAGATGAACGTGCCGAGGCCGCCAGCGCCAATGTAGGCGGCAATTGCGGTGACCCCGATATTCATCACCACGGCCATGCGAACGCCGACCATGATCACCGGGATTGCGATTGGCAGCTCGACCTCGCGCAGTCGCTGCATCCGCGTCAGCCCCATGCCACGCGCGGCTTCGCGCAGGGCCGGGTCGAGGTTTGAGATTGCCGTATAGGTGTTGCGGATGATCGGCAGCTGAGAATAGAGCAGCACCGCGACCACCGCCGGGACATAGCCGATCCCGTGACCGATGAGCGACAGGATCGGGATCATGATCCCGAACAGCGCAATCGAGGGAATGGTGATCATGATCGAGGCGGCATAGAGCGTGACGGCCGCAGCGCGCCGATTTTGACTGATGGCCACGCCAATAGGCACGCCAGTGATCAGCGCCAGTCCGACGGCCACACCAACGATAGCAATGTGCTCACCGGTGCGGCTGATAATCAGGGCCCAGTTTGAAATGATATACTGTAGAATTTCCATATGCTTATGAAATACCATAGACATTTATGGAAG
>JBEBXE010000143.1:0-7935 GCA_040391705.1 Aerobium aerolatum | reverse complement strand
TTCTGGAAGGACATAATTACCTGCTGCGCTGGCGTCTTGATGTTAGCCGCATTTGCGCGACGTCAGACGATTCCGTCTGACTGCAAATGCTCTAGCGTTCGGTGAGCTTTAGCTCGATACGGCGGTTGCGATTGCGTGCTTCGGGGGTGTTGTCGGGGTCGAGCGGCTGATATTCGCCGAACCCTGCGGCAACCAGCCGTTCCGGCGGCACGCCGTTTTCGATCAGGAACTTGACCACCGAGGTGGCGCGCGCCGAAGACAGCTCCCAGTTGTCGCGGTAGCGTCCAGTGCCCGACAGCGGGATGGTGTCGGTGTGGCCGTCGACGCGCAGAACCCAGTTGATCTCCGGCGGGATTTCGCGCTGCAATTCGAGAATGGCGCCGGCGAGCTTGGCCATTTCCGCGCGGCCGGCTTCGTTGATGGTGTCCGATCCGGTCGGGAACAGCACTTCGGACTGGAAGACGAAACGGTCGCCGACGATGCGGATGTTTTCACGGTCGGAGAGAATTTCGCGCAGCCGGCCGAAGAAGTCGGAGCGATAGCGGTTCAGTTCCTGGACGCGCTGAGCCAGTGCCACGTTGAGGCGGCGGCCGAGGTCGGCGATCTTGGCGTTGGAGTCGCGGTCGCGTGTTTCGGAGACTTCGAGGGCCGATTCCAGTGCACCGATCTGGTTGCGCAACGCGGCGATCTGGCGATTGAGCAGCTCGACCTGGCTCAATGCGCGCTGGCTGATCTGGCGCTCGCTGTCGAGTTCGCCGGTGAGTTGCCCAGCGCGGGCTTCGGCGGCGGCACCAGCGCCGGAGCCTGCGGACAGAAGCTGTTCGAGCCGTGAACGCTCCCCCTCCGACTCCGCCAACGAGGATTTGAGGTTCGACAACATGTCGTCGAGGTCTTGTGAGTTCGACTGCTCGAGGGCCAACAACTGGGTCAGCTCATTGATCTGGGTATTGAGCCGGCCGAGCACTGCGTCACGACCGCTGATTTCCTGACTCAGCAGAAACTGTGCCAGCATGAACACCGACAAAAGAAACATGATGGCCAGAAGCAGCGTCGACAACACATCGACGAAGCCGGGCCAGTAATCGATATGGCGGTCGCCGCGCCGGTTGCGCGCCAAACCCATATCAGCGTTTCTCCTGCTGCTTGCGCAGGGCGTCGGCGAGCCTGTCGAGCGTCACGCGCATCGCCTTCTGCTCGCTGGCCTGGGCCTCGACCCAATCGCGCATCAGCTGCTGTTCGGAGCGCATGTTCTTGACCAGGCCGGAAATGCCGTCGGCGAGATTGGCCATCGAGGCGGCGATGCGCGGATTGGTCGGGTCGCCTTCCTGCATGGTGCGCAGCCGTTCGGACAGGACTTTCAGCTCTTCCGAGGTGCTCGAACTGTCGGCGCTGACGGCGAAGTCGGAATTGACGTCGGTCACCGACGACAGCCAGTTTTCGAGTTCGATGTAGAAGCGCGTCTGGGCGCGGCCGGCCTGAAGGTCGAGGAACCCCAGCACCAGCGACCCCGAGAGGCCGAACAGCGACGAGGAGAACGCCGTGCCCATGCCGGCGAGCGGGGCCGAAAGCCCGGTCTTCAGCGTGTCGAGCACGGCATTGGCGTCGCCGGTGCCCGGATCGAGCGCCTGTATGGTGTCGCCGATGGAGCCGATGGTCTGCAGCAGGCCCCAGAAGGTGCCGAGCAGGCCGAGGAAGATCAGCAGGCCGGTGAGGTAGCGCGAGATGTCGCGGCTTTCATCGAGGCGGGTGGCGATCGAGTCGAGGATCGAGCGCATCGACGAGGTGGAGAGCGCGCGGGCCGACGAGCGCCCGACCAGCGCTTTCATCGGGGCCAGCAGCACCGGGTCTCTGGCCTGTCTGCCGGCGCGGAAGGAATTGACCCACTTCACCTCGCGGAACAGTCGCAGCACCTGGCCGAAGATCAGCAGGATGCCGACGGCCAGCACGCCGAGGATCAGGCCGTTGAGGCCGGGATTGGTCTGGAAGGCGGAGGCGATCTGCCGATAGAGGATGGCGGCGACGAAGCCGACGATCGCCAGGAAGATCAGCATCGACAGGAGGAAAACCTGGGGACTCGACAGGTTGCGAGGATCGTATTCGGTACCCTCGGCCAAACCGTCGTCGGCCCCCAGCGATCGGAGAATTGCCATGCGTACGCCTCTGCGAGAATCCAGCCTTCAGTCTGGTCACGACTCTAAACGGAATTGTGACAAAAATGAAAGGCAGCGTGAGGCGCAAATGCGGCGCGGACGCGGTTTTGCGCGTCCGCAGCCGGGTCAGCTGGTCTTTTGAACGGTCTTGAGCAGGGCTTTGTGGATGAATTCGTTGCCGGCAACGATGCCGCCGCTGTCGAACATGTCCTGTCCGCCGTTGCTGTCGGTGCAGAAACCGCCAGCCTCGCGCACCATCAGGATGCCTGCTGCCGTGTCCCACGGGGCCAGCCAGCTTTCCCAGTAGCCGTCGACGCGCCCGGCCGCGACATAGGCCAGGTCAAGCGACGCGGCGCCGAAGCGACGAATGCCGGCAACTTCGCCCATGACGTTTTTCAGCTCGATCAGCGCGTGGCCGTGATGGCCGCGGCCGAGATGCGGAATGCCGGAGGTGATGACGGCGTCGGTGAGGGTCTTGCGGGCTGCAACGCGCAGACGGCGGTCGTTCATGAATGCGCCACCACCACGTTCGGCGGTGTAGAGCTCGTCCATCGCCGGGTTGTAGATCACGCCGGCAACGAGCTGGCCCTGCCGTTCCAGCGCGATGGAGATGGCGAAGATCGGAATGCCGTGCAGGAAGTTGGTGGTGCCGTCGAGCGGATCGACGATCCAGCGATGCTGGTCGTCGTCGCCTTCGACCACGCCACGCTCTTCCATCAGGAACGAGTAGCTCGGCCGCGCCTTGGACAGCTCGGCGTGGATGATCTCCTCGGCCTTGCGGTCGGCCTGGGTGACATAGTCGCCCGGCCCCTTGAGCGAGACCTGCAGGTTCTGCACCTCGCCGAAGTCGCGCGCCAGCGACCGGCCTGCCTTCGTCGCGGCCTGGACCATGACATTGATGATTGCTGAACGCGCCATGAGGAAATCTCCGAAAGCGTATGCCGACGACGAACGCCAAAGTGAAATCCGTTGTCGGATGACACCGATGCTCTGTCAAATATCTAGACCGACTTTTGTGCGTCCGAAAGGACGTATCGCGATCCAGGAAGGGATGGAACCGGAAGCGCCGAAAGCGAGCCGCGTTGGCAGCCCGCCCTCAAGGCGTCATTGCGTCCGGTTCAGGCGCGGCTGATGTAGGTGATCTCGTTGGTGTCGACGATGATCTTTTCGCCCGACGCGATGAACGGCGGCACCAGCACGCGAATGCCGTTTTCGAGAATGGCCGGCTTGTAGGACGACGCAGCCGTCTGGCCCTTCACCACCGGGTCGGCTTCGGTGATGGTCAGCGTCACCTGATCTGGCAGCTTGATGCCGATCGGGCGCTCTTCGTGCAGTTCCACGGTGACCTTCATGCCATCCTGAAGGAACGCAGAGCGGTCGCCAACGAAGTCCTTGTCGAGCTCGAGCTGCTCGTAGCTCTCGGTGTCCATGAACACCAGCGCTTCACCCTGCTCGTAGAGGAACGTGAAGTCCTTCTGCTCGAGGCGGACGCGCTCGACCGTCTCAGCGGCGCGGAAACGCTCGTTGAGCTTGGTGCCGTTGATGAGGTTCTTGAGTTCGACCTGGTTGTAGGCGCCGCCCTTGCCAGGCTTCACCGCGTTGGTTCTTACTGCCACCCACAGGCCGCCATCGTGCTCGATAACGTTGCCGGGACGGATTTCGTTGCCGTTGATCTTTGCCATTGCTCGGTTCCGGAATTTAAAAGAGCGCGCCGGGACGGGCGCGCGTATCGGCGCTTCCAAGACCACAAAATGACGGTTGAGGCAAGAGAGCGCACATTTGCAAATGATTCGGCGCTATGCGGCAAGGGGGCGGGCAGGGCGCTTCAGAGCACTTCGGCGCGCGAATTTGCCAGCTTCAACTCGTCTTCCGTCAGCCCGTCGATCTGGTCTTCCATGACGGGATCGACCAGCCCGGCGCGGCGGGCGCGCAAATACCAGGCGACTGCCGTCACCCGGTCCGGCTCGACGCCGACACCGGCGCGATAAAGCTTGGCGATGCGGTTCTGGGCGGCGGGGTTGCCGGCTTGTGCTGCGCGCATCAGCAAGCCGAAGCCGGCTTCCTCGTCGGCGGCACCGCCGGTGCCTTCGACCAGCCAGGTTCCGAGTTCGATCTGCGCGGTGTCGAAATTCTGCGCCGCAGCCTTTTCCAGCCAGCTTCGGGCGGCGGCCAGGTCGATGCTTTTGCCACCAACGCCGGAGCGGTAAAGCTGCGCCATGGCATATTGGGCGTCGGCAAGGCCGGCGTTTGCAGCTTTTTCGTAATAGACGGCGGCGTTCTCCAGCCCCTTTGGCGTCCCGTCGCGGGCGGTGATCATCTGCGCGAAGTTGAACTGGGCGAGGCGATGCTGGGTATCGGCGGCGCGCTGCATCAGCTCATAGGCGCGGTCGGGATCTTTGAACTCCGGCCCGCCGTCGAGCAGGATCATCGCGAACTGGAACAGCGCTTCGGGGACGTTCTGCTCGGCGGCCTTTTCATACCATTCGGCGGCGCGCACCGGGTCGCGCTGGACTCCAAGCCCGCGCGAATAGATCTCGGCGATCAGGGTTTGCGCGGCCGCATCGCCATTCAAGGCCAGCGGGGAGGCAAGGTTCAGCGCGGTGATGTAGTAGCCGCGCTGAAACGCGCCATAGGCCGTATCTGACGGGCGCGTCGAGAAACGATCGGGATCGACCGCTTCGACGGCTGGCGAGGCGACACGCGCACCATCCGGCCCGGATTCCTCCCGCGCCATCGCTGGCAGGGAGGAAAAAGCGAGGATCAGAATAATGGCTGCGTGGCGCATGGCACTCGTTCAGCTTTCAAATTGGGTCGCGTGTTCGTCGAGAAGGGCGTTGGCGCGGGCAACGGCTGCCGCGGGGTCGATGCCTTCGCCGTAGACGGCGGACGACACCGCGACGAATTCGACGTCGGCGGCTGCAACGTCAACAACGCTTTCGATGGTCGATCCGGCGAGCACGATGCAGGGGATCTGCACCATCTGCGCCCACCAGCCGCCAAGCTTCAGGTTGCGCGGGTGCGGCTCGGGCTTGTTGTCGTAGCCGAAGCGGCCGAAGAACATATAGTCGGGCTGCACTTCGCCCAGTTCCAGCGCGTCGTCGCGGGTGGTGACGCCGCCGGTGCCGACCATCATCTTGGCCTGATGCTTTTCGACCAGCTCGCCGATCAGGGCTTTCGAGCCCTCGACGTGAATGCCGTCGGCACGGGCGCGGGCCGCAATGCGCGGTTCGCCGGCAATGATGACGGCGACGCCCTGCGCTTGTGCGGAAGGGACGATCTTTTCGGCATAGGCCTGGAAGCTGGCATCATCCATGTCGCCCTGCGGCAGGATCAGCGACACGACGTCGCCGCCGTCCAGCGCGGACAGGACACGGTCGGGCGTTGCCTGCATCGGCGCGATAAGGACAAGGCGGCAGCGATTGGGCGCTTGATTAGGGTTCATGGGTTTCCTGCGCGGTTCTGCCTCAAATGGCGGGCGATCATGGTGGGAATGGGGCATAGAGCAAGCGGCGGCCTTTGAACAGCACTCAAGCCAGAGGACAGCGGGCTCAATCGGCCTCGTCAAGTGTGCGGTTTGAGGTTATGGGTGCCGGTGAAAGGCATCCCGCATCCGTGTATTCCCTGCTTTCTGATCCCTGGTTTTATGCTGCGGCGGTGCCTGCGGTGCTGCTTGTCGGCCTGTCGAAAGGCGGGCTCGGCGGCGCGATGGCGCTGATGGGCGTGCCGTTGATGTCGCTGGTGATGTCGCCGGTGCAGGCGGCCGCGATCCTGTTGCCGATCCTCGTCGTCATGGACATGGTGTCGCTGTGGACGTGGCGCGGCGAGCGCGACCCGGTGACGCTGAAGACGATGCTGCCCGCCGCGATGGTCGGCATCGGCATCGGCTGGATGACGGCGGCGGTGGTGACGACAGGCTCGGTGCGGCTCATCGTCGGCGTCGTGTCGATCGCCTTCTTTGCCCGTTGGGCGTGGCTGAAAATCTCCGCCAATGAGGCTGCAACCACGCACAATCGCTTCAAAGCCGCCTTCTGGGGCGTGGTGACCGGGTTCGTCAGTTTCGTCGCGCATGCCGGCGGACCGCCCTATCAGGTCTATGCGCTGCCGCTGAAGCAATCGCCGGCGCTGTATGTCGGCACCAGCGTGATCTTTTTTGCGGTGATGAACACCGTCAAGCTGATCCCCTATTTCCTGCTGGGCCAACTCGACCTTACCAATCTCGCCGCGTCTGCGGTGTTGGTGCCGATCGCACCGCTGGCCACACTTGCCGGTGCGTGGATCGTGCGTCGCATGAAACCGGAGTTCTTCTATCCGTTCATGTACAGTCTGGTTTTGCTTGTCGGCCTCAAGCTGGTCTGGGACGGTGTGTTCGAGATCTGGGGGGTGTGACGGTTTCCTTCGGATGTGCATAATCCGCTCATCAGGAGAGCTTCGATGACCAATCCGTACGAGACCGATCTCGGCAAGAACCCCGCCAACTCCCAGCCGCTGACCCCGCTGACCTATCTGGAGCGCGCGGCGAAAACCTATCCGGAGCAGATTGCGATCATTCATGGCGCGCGCCGCGTCAGCTATCGCGAGTTCTGGAGCCGGTCGCTGAAGCTGGCCTCGGCGCTGGCGCGCCACGGCATCGGCAAGGGCGACACGGTGTCGGTGATGCTGTCGAACACGCCGCCGATGCTGGAAGCGCATCACGGCGTGCCGATGGTCAAGGCGGTGCTGCATTCGCTCAATACGCGCCTCGACGCCGCCATTGTCGCCTTCCAGCTCGACCATGCCGAGACCAAGGTGCTGATCGTCGATCGCGAATTCTCCGCCGTGGTCAAGGAAGCGCTGGCGCTGACAAGCGTCAAGCCGCTGGTCATCGACTATGACGATCCCGACTATGACGCCGACGCGCCCTATGCGAAGGGCGCGCGCATCGGATCGCTCGACTACGAGGAATTCGTCGCGTCCGGCGACGCGGATTTCGCCTGGTCGATGCCGGATGACGAGTGGGATGCGATCGCGCTGAACTACACCTCCGGCACCACCGGCAACCCGAAGGGCGTGGTCTACCACCATCGCGGCGCGGCGCTGATGGCCTATGCCAACACCATCCACGCCGGCATGGGCAAGCACCCCGTCTATCTGTGGACGCTGCCGATGTTTCACTGCAACGGCTGGTGTTTTCCATGGACGCTGGCGGTGACGGCGGGAACGCATGTCTGCCTGCGCTGGGTGCGGGCCAAAGCGATGTACGACGCCATCGCTGATCTTGGCGTCACCCATCTGTGCGGCGCGCCGGTGGTGATGTCGGCGCTGATCAACGCCAAGGATGACGAAAAGCGCGCCTTTGCGCAGACGGTCACCTTCAACACCGCTGCCGCCCCGCCACCCGAGGCGGTGCTGTCGGGCATGGCGGATGCGGGTTTTGCCGTCACGCATCTCTACGGCCTGACCGAAACCTATGGCCCGGCGGTCGTCAACGAGTGGCATTCCGACTGGGACGCCCTCGACAAGGGCGCGCGCACCGCCAAAAAGGCACGCCAGGGCGTGCGCTATGCCGCACTCGAGGGCCTGAGCGTGCGCGACCCCAACACGATGGCGGAGACGCCGGCGGATGGCCTGACCATCGGCGAGGTGATGGTGCGCGGCAACATCGTGATGAAGGGCTATCTCAAGAACCGCATCGCCACCGAAGAAGCATTTTCGGGCGGGTGGTTCCACACCGGCGATCTCGGCGTGATGCATCCGGACGGCTACATCCAGCTGAAGGACCGCTCCAAGGACATCATCATCTCCGGCG
>JBEBXE010000142.1:0-7984 GCA_040391705.1 Aerobium aerolatum | reverse complement strand
CGCTGTGTGCCGAGGCGATCGATTGCCGCCTGCTTTTTCGCGGGATCGTAGCGGACGGCGAGGCCGCGCGCGCCGACGGCGAGCATCGTGCCATCCGCATCGCGTTGCACCGCGTTGAGCGCGAAGCCCCGACCGACAGGACTCTTGATTTCGGTAACGATTGGCGCGCTGGTGAAGTCGGCCAGCCAGATTTCTTCCGTTGCACCGACGATCAACGCCGTCTCGGCGTCGATCCATGCGATGGCGCGCAGCTCTGCCGGGGAGGGCGCTTCAACCTTCGTCCACTCATTGCCGGTGAGGACGGCGATGGTGCCGTTGGCGCCGACCACAAGTGCGCGTCCGTCAGGGCTGATGGCGACGCCGTTAAGATCGACGTCGGTGTCAAAACCGATATCGATCCAGCCGTCCGGACCATAGCGGAAAACGCTGCCGTGACGGCCGACGGCGATGCCGCCACCAGCGCTGTCTTCGTCTGCGGCCTGGATGGCGTATTCGCCAAGCGACGGTTCGAGCGTCCACAGCACCGCGCCGTCCTCGCCAAGCTGACGGGTCAGCACCGAGGCGTCCTCAACCTCGTTGACGACATTCGGATCGTGCGTCGACAGCAAGGGTGCGGCCAGCGCCATAGCGATGATGACCGACAGCACCGCAAGGCCGATGACGGCCAGTCGATCGGAAAGGACGAGGCGCAGGGGTTTCGCCGCGCTCTTGATGTAGGAAGGGATCATCATTTGAAGCTCACCCGCGGATCCAGCGTCGAATAGAAGATGTCCACCAGCAGGTTCAGCGTGATGACGAATGCGGCCATGACCAGGAAGCTGGCCTGTGCCAGCGGGAAGTCGGAGGTACGCACGGCGTTGAGGATTTCACGCCCCAGTCCGGGCCATGAGAACACCACCTCGACGACGACCTGTCCGCCTGCGGCAAGGCCGATGGTGACTGCAAGCTGCGTGACCACCGGCAACAACGCGTTGCGGGCCGCGTGCTTGTAGAGGATGGTTCGCTCCGGCAGGCCCTTGGCGCGGGCCATCTCGATGAAGTCCTCGCCATACACTTCCAGCATGGTGTTGCGCATGATCAGCAGCGGCGAGCCAAGATAATACAGCGCCACGACGATGGTCGGCAGCGTCAGGTGCCAGAGGAAATCGACCGTCGTGATCTTGTCGAAGAAGCCGCTTGCCTCATAGGGCAGCGTTCGCATGCCGCTGGTGGGCAGGAAGCCGAGCATCACGCCGAAGACCAGAATGCCGATCATGCCGGTCCAGAACATTGGCGCTGAGCGGAACATCAGCCCGGCAAAGATGCCGACGGTGTCGGCGCGCGTGCCACGGCGCCAGGACAGCCAGGCACCCAGCGGAACGCCGATGATGTAGGCGACCAGAATGGCGGTGACCATCAGCACCATGGTGTTGCCGAGGCGTTCCCAGATTATGTCGGCGACGGGGGCGCGATAGTGAAACGAGAAGCCGAAGTCGCCCTGCACGGCGTTCTGCAGGAACAGAAGATATTGACGCCACAGCGGTTGGTCGAGACCGAAGCTCTGGCGCACGAGTTCGCGCTGCTCGGGGCTCAAGCCGTCGGCGACCAGCGCCGTTGTCGGGTCCGGCAACCCCCATCGAAACAGGAAGAACAGGAGCGTCGCGATGACGAAAAGCGATGCCAGTGCCTGCAAGGCCCGGCGGATCAGATAATTTCGGCGGTTCATGGGCTCGCTTCGGCTGGCTGTGCGAAATGGCCGATCAGACCCGCCGGCTGTCGCGCGACGGGTCTGATCAACTGCGTTTCGGTTACTTCAGGAGCCGGCCTTCGGCATCCCAGGAGTAGCCTGCGTCCTTGAGCGCGGCACGGGCCGCATCCATGTCGAATTCGAACTGTTCGACGAAGGGGTTGCTCCAGAAAGCGTTGACCGGTGCGATGATGCTGTGGCCGACTTCGCCACGCCCATCGAGCAGGACGTTGACCATCCGCTCGCGGTCCATTGCCATCGTCAGCGCGCGGCGTGTTGCGGCATCGCCGAACGGGTCACGACGGGTGTTGAAGGTCAGGTGGTAGTAGCCGAAATCCGGCACCGAGACGACGGTCAGGTTCTCTTGCTTTTCGGCAAGCGGAATCTGGCCAGCTTCCATGCGCCACGCGGTCATGTCGATGGCTGCCGTCTGGAGACCGGTGAAGACGCCTTCCATGTCGGCGTAGATCACGAACTCGACGCCGTCCACGGCGATATCATCGGCGTGGAAGTGGGTGTCGTTCTTGCTCAGCGACATGATTTCGCCGCGGCTGTAACCCTTGTGGACGAACGGTCCCGAACCGACCATCGGAATGGCTTCAGGAGTGAGCTCGCCTGGGTTGTCGATGCCTTCCCAGAGGTGCTTCGGCAGGATCGGAATCTGCGACAACGCGATGTTGGCGAAGGAGGCCGACGGCTGCGAGAGGTTGAAGCGCAAGGTCAGATCGCCAGTTGCCTCGACATTGTCGAGCGGCGCGAGGTACGCACCGAAATAGGCGAACTTCTTTTCCTTGTAGTAGTTGTAGGTGAAGGCGACGTCTTCCGCGGTCAACGGCTTGCCGTCGTGGAAGGTCATGCCTTCGCGCAGCGTCACGTCGATGGTCTTTTCATCGACGGCGTTGATTGCGGTTGCTGCCCACAACACCGGCTCGACCTCTGGCGACAGGCGCACGAGGCGGTCATAGTAGAGGCGCATCCATTTCCAGCCCCAGACCGAGGTGGACGCCAGCGGATTGAGATTGTCAGGCTCCTGCGGTCCGCCGATGCGCAGCGTCTTGCGCTCGCCAAGCGGCTTGGCCTGCATCGGGCCCCATTCGCTGTAAAGGCCTTCGCCAGCCATCGCGTTCATGCCGTCGAAGGCGGTGTTGTTGTAGGCGACAACCTCGTCACGGTAGAACAGAACGGTGAGCGGTGCGTCCGGCGTGTAGACTTCCTGCAGCTGGTGCACGAGGTCGCGGCGCTTTTCGACGTCGAATTCCTGCGACTGTGCCGTGAACAGCTCGTCATACTTGGCGTTGTTGTAGCCGCCGGGATTGTTGCCGCCGGGTGCCGACTGACGCGAGTCGAGCGTGCCGAGGAAGAACTGCGGGTCGAGACGGTCGACGCGGCCGCTCCAGCCGATGATCGTGGCGTCGAAGTCCTGCTCGTCGTAGAATTTGCCCAGCAGCGTGGAAAATTCCGTCGGCTGGATGTTCACTTCCAGCCCAAGTTCGCGCCACTTCTCGGCGATAATGAAAGCGGCTTCATAGCGGATCGGATCATAGGCTTCCGTGGTGGTGCCGATCGTGACCGCGGGAACCCGTTCCTGCGCCGATGCGACGCTTGCTGCGCCGAATGCCAAAGCGGTTGAAACAAGCAGACTATAGCCCAATCGTCGGGTGCATGCCTTCATCGTAAATCCTCTCCATTGATAAAACCTGACAAGCTCTTCAGGTTTTATGTCCTGATTTCCTGAGCTTATCCCCTGAGCTGCAAGGCTAGGAGAACGGGAACGAAATGACAACCGCACGCTTTAAATTTAAAAGGTCTAAGCATAGAATTTGTAACTTGACTCAGTAGTTCGTCTTTGAATTGTAGGCTCCAGAACGATTGTTCGACCCACAACGTGCGGAAAAATATACAGAGCCTTCCCCCATTCGGCGCGCGTTGCGCCGCCGTAGATGAGCTTTCCACAAGGACGATGCCTGTTATGAACCAGCTTGCTGCCGACGACCGCTTGTCACAGGTGTTCGATCACATTGCCGCCAATCACGATTCGTTTATCGAGCGCCTGATGGACTATGTGCGGCACCCCAGCATCAGCGCGCACAATATCGGCATCGAAAAAGTGGCTGGCATGCTGGTCGAGATGCTGGACGGTCTCGGCATGGAGGCGGAGGCCGTGCCGACGGCTGGTCATCCGATGGTGCTCGGAAGGCGCGGCCATCGTCCCGACGTGCCGACGGTGATGTTCTACGGCCATTACGACGTGCAGCCGCCAGAGCCGCTGGAGCTGTGGGACAGCCCGCCGTTCGAGCCGACCATCCGCAACGGTCGCATCTATGCGCGCGGCGTCGGCGACAATAAGGGTCAGCATTTCGCCCAGCTGCTGGCGATCGAATCCTGGCTGGCGGTTCACGGCGATCTGCCGTGCAATCTCATTGTTCTTCTGGAGGGCGAAGAGGAAATCGGCAGTCCGCACATCGCCGAATTTGCCGAGCAGCATCGCGCGCGCCTGAACGCTGATCTCGTCATCACGGCAGACGGCCCGCTGCACATTTCAGGCCTGCCGATCATTACCTTCGGCGTGCGCGGCATTCTCAGCTTCGAGCTGCGTGCCAAGACCGCGAACCGCGATGCCCATTCCGGAAATTATGGCGGCGTGATGCCGAACGCGATCTGGAAGCTGGTTCACCTGCTCGGCACGATGAAGAACGCGGACGGCGAGATCACCATCGAGGGGCTGTACGACAATGTCATTCCGCCGAGTAACGTCGACCGCACCCACGCCGCGCAGCTGCCGCTCGACCTGCCGGAATTCATGACTGAACTCGGCCTGAGCGAACTCGATGCGCCAGCAGATCGGCCGTTCTACGACCGTCTGATGTTTCATCCGACGCTCACCATCAACGGATTGCACGGCGGTTACGATGGGCCGGGGTCGAAGACGGTTCTGCCCTGCGAGGCAATGGCCAAATGTGACATGCGTCTAGTCAACGGCATGACGCCCGACCACGTGTTTGAAAAGCTTGAAGCCCATGTGCGAACCCACGCTCCTGATGTCGAGCTGATCCGCGGTGGCGGAATGCTGCCCTCCAAGACGGCGATGGACACGCCCTATGCGGATGCAATCTGCAAGGGCATCACCCTCGCGCACGGCGTTGCGCCGCTGCTTTACCCGGCGCTCGGCGCCAGCGGGCCGGACTATGTCCACACCCAGATTCTCGGTATCCCGGCATTCTTCGTGCCCTACGCCAATGCCGACGAAGCCAACCACGCGCCGAACGAAAACCTGACGATCGATTGCTTCATCAAGGGCATTCGCACTGGCGCGGCGATGCTGGCAACACTTGGAGCCCTGACCAACAGCGCAGTCGTCAGCAACGGCTAAGACAGCGTTTGACGGACGATGACGTGATCCGCAGCGACGGGATCGTTTGACGTTTCGGGGGAAGTCCTCCCTTTGATCGCAAAGGCGAATGTCGACTTGCCTCCGGCGTCAGCGGGCTGGTCAACGATGCCGGACTGGTCTTTAAGGTGCTCGGCATGGAATCGCGGTCGCCGGAGTTCTGTGGCGCTAGATTTGATCTTAACACGGAGCATACGCGATGGCCGGAAGCTGGGCACGTCTGACCGAATCCTCGGCCGTGGTACGTTTCATCGATACCAATCTGCGAGGATCCGGGCAGGTGATGCTTCAGGACAATCCGCTGACCGGATTGCTGTTTCTCATCGGTATTGGCTGGAGCGCCGTCGCCTCGGGATCGCCGCAACTGGCGATCGGCGCGCTGGTCGGACTCGTCGTTGCCACCTGCACGGCGATCGGTCTTGGCGTTGACAGGACATCGCTGCGCAGCGGTCTTTTTGGCTACAACGGCATGCTGGTCGGCATGGCGCTGTCGATTTATCTCGCGGCCAACCCGCTGTTTTGGGCCTATGTCGTCTTCGGCGCGGGGATTTCAGTCGTCGTGATGCTGGCGATGGTCAATGTCGCAAAAACATGGAGCATTCCGGTGCTGACGGCGCCCTTTGTGCTGACGACCTGGCTCATGCTGCTGGGCAGCTATGACTTCGCCGCCATCAGTCTGGCCGACGTGCCGCCGCCAACCCTTCCGTCGATCCATGCCATTGCATCAGCCATGCCATTGGACAGCCTGGCGTTGGTCAATGCGGCGCTGTTCGGTGTCTCTCAGGTGTTCTTCATAGGCAACGCGATCACCGGAGTGATTTTTCTCCTGGCGTTGCTGGTCAGCTCGAGATGGGCTGCCGCCTACGCTCTGGCGGGCACGGTTCTCGCTATCGCGGTGGCGCAGACGCTCGGTGCAAATTCGGATGGAATCGCGGCAGGGCTGTTTGGCTTCAGCCCCGTGCTGACGGCCATTGCGATCGGAACCATGTTCGATACGCCCCGGCCGCGCGTGGTGTTCTACGTAGCCGCCGCGACCATTTTCACCGTCATCACGCAGGCCGCGCTCAATTCCGCACTGATGCCTTTGGGCATTCCGGTGCTGACAGCGCCTTTCGTCGCGGTCACCTGGCTGTTTCTGCTGCCGTTGCGGAAACTGGTTCTGTAGCGGCGCTGGCGCAGGCCATGGGCGCGGCAACCGGTGTGCAGGTGTTGGCAGAAACAGCACTCGCCGAGGCTTTCGCCTATGACGGGCCGATGCTAATCGAAGCTGTGCTTTGAGAGCGATACTTCGCCATCCACTGTAGGAGCCAAGCCCAATGGTATTCGATCTGGCGGTCATCGGCGGCGGTATCGTGGGTATGGCGACGGCGTTGCGCTATCAGGCGCGAAACCCGACTCATAGCATCGTCGTGCTGGAAAAGGAGGCCGCTGTTGCCTGCCATCAAAGTGGCCATAACTCCGGAGTAATTCATGCCGGGGTCTATTACGCCCCCGGCAGTCTGAAGGCGCGGCTGTGCCGCAAAGGCGCGCTGCAGATGAAAGAGTTCTGCAACGCCCATGATGTGCCCTATGAGCAGCTGGGGAAGATGATCGTTGCAACCAAAGACGTTGAGGTGGAGCGTCTTGGCGAGTTGCGGCAGCGGGCGATCGCCAATGGCATTCCGTTTGAAGATATCGATCAAACTGAGCTGGCCCGGCGCGAGCCGTATATTTCGGGATTGGCAGCGCTGTTTTTCCCGGAGTCCGCGATTGTCGACTACGGTCGTGTCACGCGGCGGATGGCCGACATCCTGATCGCCAATGGCGGCGAGGTTCGGTTGAACGCCAGAGTCCAGGGGATCGCTGAAACCGCAGAGATGGTGGCTCTTACAGTGACGGACGGGGCCACGGTGCAGGCCCGTCATCTCGTCGTTTGTGGAGGAGCGCAGGCCGACCGTCTGGCGCGTCTGGCAGGGCTTCGATGCGATTTTCGTGTGGTGCCGTTCCGCGGCGAGTATTATCAGTTGGATTCTGCCGTGCGTGCCAAAGTCCGGCACCTTATCTATCCTGTGCCTGATCCTGACCTGCCCTTTCTTGGCATACATCTGACACATGAGCCGGATGGCCAGATCAGCGTTGGACCCAACGCGGTGTTGGGTCTGTCGCGCGAAGGCTTGCCGCAGTTCTCGCTCAATCTACGGGATATGTTCGACACCCTGAGCTATCCCGGGTTCTGGCGATTTTTGCGCGGCAATCTCGCCTCTGGTCTGGCTGAAATGCGGAATTCGCTGATCGCTTCGGCCTATCTGACTGCCTGCCGCAACTATATGCCTAGCTTGCAACGTCGAGATCTGCGGGGCCGCAAGGCAGGGGTCCGCGCACAGATCATCATGGACGACGGCGCGATAATGCATGACTTTCTCATGCTGAAGACCCAACGCATGACCCATCTCTGTTGTGCTCCATCGCCAGCGGCGACGTCATCGCTTGCGATTGCCGACCACATCCTCGATGAGCAGCAAAGCGACATGCATGCCGCTTGAAGCATGCGTAGCGACTTCCGGTGAATGAACATGTGGATCGCTCAACAAGATGTCATCAAGTGATGTTCAAGGGTTGCGATGGCACGCTTCATCGCCATCGATGCAAGATCGGTATCGACCGCAGCCGTTAGCTGCAAGGAGAGCCGCATGCGCTCGGTCCCGTTCTGGTCGCAGATCGGTTCAGACATTTCTTGAGCGACGGGACCAACCACCTGCGACCGTCCGGGCGCGCAAAGCAGAAGATCGCCGCTGCAGGTGGCTTCCACCGGCGCATCGAAAAGATCGTTCAACCACAGCAGGACAGCTTCGGTGGGGCCGCGCATGCCCTGAAGTCCGTAGGTCGACCAG
>JBEBXE010000141.1:0-8061 GCA_040391705.1 Aerobium aerolatum | reverse complement strand
GTCGGAAGGGTGTGCACGCTTGCGCCGGTGGATGCCTGCATTGGTTGGGTGCTCATGATGGCACTCTTCTTTGTGATGTTCCTCAACTCCCTCCACCTTGGCACGAAACCGGGAGAAACGGAACGGCGCTGTCGACGCGGTACTTGAGTCATCAGCGCCGCCATGCAAACACACGGTGCCGGACAGGTTCGGCCTCGCATTTTTCTGACACGCCCCGGTTTCGGCGTGTGTTTCCAGGGATTGTCGCCATGCATCGCCGTCTCGCGAGGGGATTGGTCTCCATTCTGATGGGCAGTCTCGGTGGCTATGCCTTCTGGCGCCTGGGCCTGCCGCTGCCGTGGATGATGGGCTCGATGATGGCGGCGGCGATCGCGTCTGTCTGCGGCTTTCAGGTCGCCTCGCTGGTGGAGCTTCGGCCGGTGACGCTGGCGGTGGTGGGGACGATGCTCGGCTCGTCGTTCACGGCGAGCTTCTTTCTCGACCTGCACGGGCTTGTCGTGCCGCTGGCCGGCCTTTTTGTCGCGTCGGTAACGGGAGCGGTGATCGCCTACGGACTGTTGCGGCGGTTTTCGTCGTTGTCGCCGGAAACCGCCTATTTCGCCGCGATGCCGGGCGGAATCGTCGAAATGGTGTCGATGGCGGAGGAAAATGGCGGCGATGCGCGCACCGTCGCGCTGATGCATGCCTCGCGTATCTTCCTCGTCGTCCTGTGCCTGCCGTTCATTTTCGAACTGGTCACCGGTATTCCCGCTGCGCGCTCGTCGGGTGCGCTGTTGAGCGTCGTGGATCTTTCGGCCAATGATTGGCTGTGGTTCCTCGGCGTTGCGGCGGCGGGCATCGCGTTGGGGCAGGTGGCCGCCTTGCCGATCCGCTTCATGCTTGCACCGATGATCGTCAGCATGCTGGTGCATGTCGCCGGATGGACGGATTTCAAGCTGCCCTACGAACTGATTGCCGGGGCGCAGGTGGCGCTGGGTATCGGCATCGGCGCGCGCTTTGCCGGCATCAATCGGCGGCTGGTGTTCCACTCGCTGGCGCTGTCGGTGGTCGTCACCGGCATTCTGACGGCGTCGGCGGTGATCGTGGCGCTGGCTGTGTCGCGCCTGACGGAACTGTTGTTCCCGTCGCTGCTGCTGTCGTTTGCGCCCGGCGGGTTGGCGGAAATGGGCCTGATCGCACTGGCGATGCAGCTCGACGTAGCGCTGGTCAGCGCCAGCCATCTTGCCCGCATCGTGCTGGTCATCGTCGTCGCCAGCGTCGTGTTCAACCGGCTGAAGAAACGCCGGTATTTCCTCGCCGACCGCAGCGCGTGACTACATGCTGGTCGGGGTCGACAGCAGCCAGAGCCCGATGACGGTGTAGGCGATCATCAGCGCCACGAGCGGCAGCTGCGAGCGGATCGCGGCGCGGCCGTCGCCATAGATGCGCCACGCGACGATGTGGGCGGCAATCACCGCCAGCACATGGCCAACGACGATGGTCACGGCCTGAATGTTCCAGATCGCCCAGGCACCGTCCGCGCCGGAGATCAGGCCTGCCCGCACATGATAGTGGGCGGTCCCGAACAGGTTCTGGCCCAGCGCGAATGGGTCGGACAGTGCCACCAACGCATATTGCCCGTCGACCAGCAGCGACGGCAAATAGTGCGCCAGATGGTAGGCAAAGGAAATCGGCACGATCGTCCACACCAGCGGGGACAGCGCCTGCGAGAGCGGCTTCTGCGCACCGGCCAGTTTGTGACCGAGCGCGACCGTGCCGAAAAACGCACCGGCGAGCAGGACGAAAGCGCCGATCAGGCCAACGGTGGTTTCTGTCACCACGGCCGAGCGCCCCGGAAACTCCAGCGGATTGACGCCAATCTTCCCCAGCCAGAAGAAGGTCTGGCGCAGGCCGTCGAAGGTCACCGAACTGAGCCCAAGAAGCAGGAACGCCATGCCGCTGACAGGCAGCAACGGTGCGTTGAGCAGGCCCGCTGCCGGCAGGCGCAGATGCAGGCGATGGCGGCTGCGTTCGAAGATCGACAGTCTGGCGATCATCGACAGGAACAGCGACAGGAATTCGCCGCGTCGCGACCATGGCCGGTAGCCGAAGATGAGCATGGCGATAAAGGTCAGCACCCAATAGCTGGCGATAACGGTGGCGAGCCGCGACGGATCGTCGGGCGCGGGGTAGGCGAGTTCGAACCAGGCGAAGACGGCCAGTCCGGCTACGGCGGGCCAGAAGGAGAGCGCGCGTGGCCAGGACAGCAGCGGCTTGTCTGCGCGTCCTATCAGGCGCGTCACGATCCGCCATGGGCCGTACCATGGGTTGATCCACGCCCAGAGATTGCCGAGCAGGCCTTGCGCGATGACAAGGCCGACCCACAGCAGGCTCCAGAAGACCAGCGGCAGCGGATTGGCGAGGGGATCGCGGCTGCCGTACCAGCCGGCGCAGACGAGAACGGCGAAGACGCAGAAGCTGAGTGTGCTGACCAGGACCCGTCCGTGGCGCAACGACAGCGGCAGCGGCCAGCGTTTCGCCATCAGGGCATAGAGCGGCGCGGCAGGTGCAAACGCCAGGATCACAAAGCTTGCCAGCACCGCCAGCGCGCCGCCGACGAGATAGTAGTTCGTCGGCAACAGCAGCACATGGCCGCGGTCGGAGGCGTGCGCCAGCGCCTCGGTGAGGCCGAGGAAGAGGAGAGCTGCCGCTGCGAGCCCGAACTGTATGCACTGCTTGACCATCTCGCCGCGTCCCCCTCTGCCCGATGCGCGCTATCGGGCAGAGGCTTTGCACGCAACGGTGAGTCGTTGCCAGTCTTTCTGGTCCAGTCTTTCCGGGATCAGCTTTCCTTGATGCCGCGCCAACCCAGCAGGCGCATCGCATTGGCGGTGACCAGAACGGTTGCGCCGGTGTCGGCAAGGATGGCGGGCCACAGCCCGGTAATGCCCAGCACCGTGGTCACCAGAAACACCGCCTTCAGCCCCAGCGAGATGGTGATGTTCTGCCAGATGTTGCGCATCGTCAGGCGCGACAGCACCACCATGTTGGCGACATCCGTCACCCTCCCGTGCAGGATCGCCGCATCGGCGGTTTCCAGCGCCACGTCGGTGCCGCCGCCCATGGCAATACCGATGTCGGCTGCGGCGAGCGCCGGGGCATCGTTGATGCCGTCGCCGACCTTGGCGACGAACTTGCCGGCGTCGCGCATCTCGCGAATCAGGCGTTGCTTGTCTTGCGGCAGCAGTTCGGCATGCGCTTCCATGCCGAGCGACGACGCGATCGCGCGGGCGGTGCGGGCATTGTCGCCGGTCAGCATCACCGCGTCGGCTCCCAAGTCGCGCAACAACGCGATGCCCTGTCGCGCGTCGTCGCGTGGCTCGTCGCGCATGGCGATCAGGCCCGCGACCTCGTTGCCGGCCAGCAGTACGGAAACGGTCTTGCCTTCATCGTTGAGCGCGGAAATGCGGTCCATCAGCGCCGGCTCTATGGTTGCCTCTTCGGCTGCCGCACGCGGCGAGGCGAAGAACAGCCTGACGCCATCGAGCGTGCCGGCAACGCCCTTGCCGCCGAGCGCACGCGCCTCGGAGGCTGCCGTGACGACGATGCCATCTGCTTCGGCCTTCGCCAGAATGGCGACTGCCAGCGGGTGGCTGGATCCGGCTTCAAGCGCGGCTGCCAGGCGCAACGTTTCACGCTCGTCGCGCGCGACGCCGACGATATCCGTCACCTTCGGCTTGCCTTCCGTGAGCGTCCCGGTCTTGTCGAAGGCGACGCGGTTGACCTTGCCGAGATTTTCCAGCACCGCGCCACCCTTCATCAGCAGGCCGCGCCGTGCGCCCGCCGAAAGTGCAGCGGCAATGGCTGCCGGCGTCGAGATGACCAACGCGCAGGGGCAGCCGATCAGCAGCACGGCGAGACCGCGATAGACCCATGTGCCCCAGTCGGCGCCGACAACCAGCGGCGGGACGACGGCGATCAGCGCCGCCACGATCATCACGCCCGGTGTGTAATAGCGCGAGAAGCGGTCGATGAAGCGCTCTGTCGGTGCTTTCGATTCCTGCGCTTCCTCGACCAGCGAAATGATGCGCGAGATGGTGTTGTCGGCCGCCGCCGCCGTGACCCGGACGCGCAGAACGCCATCCTGATTGACCGTGCCGGCAAAGACCGTGTCGCCGGTTTCCTTGCGCTTCGGTACCGATTCGCCAGTGACGGGTGCTTCATCGACCGCGCTTTCGCCGGACAGAACTTCGCCGTCGGCAGGGATACGGTCGCCGGGCCGAACCAGCACCACAGCGTTGATGGCGAGGCTGTCGGACTGCACCGTTGTGGTGATGCCGTCGACCTCGAGAAGCGCGGTTTTTGGCATCAGCGTCGCCAATGCGCGGATCGACGCGCGGGCGCGGCCGGTGGCAATCCCCTCCAGCATCTCGCCGACAAGAAACAGGAAGACGACGACGGCCGCTTCTTCCGCCGCATTGATGATGACCGCGCCGACGGCGGCCACCGTCATCAGCGTTTCAATCGAGAACGGGCTGCCGTTGAGCGCTCCGAACAGCGCGCGCCGCGCAATCGGAATCAGGCCGACTGCCATGGCGAGGATGAAGCCCCAGGGCTGGGTCTGCGGAAACATTTGCGCCAGCACGAAGGCGGCAACGAAGGCGATGCCGCAGGCGATGGTCAGCCGGGCCTTGGTGCCCGTCCACCACGCTCCGTCGACGGGACCGTGATCGTGACCGTGCATCCCTTCGAGCGGGTCGCGGGTTTCCGTCTTGGCATGGGGGCTGTGATCGTGGTCGCCATCGGCGCAGCCGCTGTGGTCATGCGCTTGCGCCTGTGCGGCGGGGGCGGCCTGCTTGGCGGGGAGCGGCGTGGTTTTGTAGCCGAGACTCGTGACCTTGCGCGCCAGCGCGCCGAGGTCGGCGGTGTCGCCATGCTGGACGGTCATGGTGCCGGCAACGACGGAGACGCTGACATCGTTGACGTCCGGCAGCCGGCGGACCGCAGTGTCGATCTTCGCCGCGCAGCTTGCGCAATCCATGCCCTCGACACGAAAGCGGGCCTGGCGATCCAAAACGCTCATTTCATCAACTCCTGTGCTTACAGGAGTAAGGTCATAAAACCTCAAGCCACTAGAGGGTCAAGGCCAAAATGCGGGGATCAGTGGTCGCTGGCGCACAAATGATGGTCGGCCAGCGAACGGATGACGTAGCAATCGCGCACATGCCCGTCGTGGCACGAGCCGACCATGCGCTGCAGCTCGGTTTCAAGTTGGCGCAGACGCGCGATCTTGTCCTGCACGCTACGCAACTGGCGCGCAGCGATATCGTCGGCGGACGAACACGGCCGTTCCGGATTGGCGCTGAGGTCGAGCAACTCGCGGATCGCATCGATCGTGAAGCCGAGGTCGCGCGCATGCTTGATGAACGCCAGCCGGTCACGCTCGCTGGGCTCGTAGCGGCGCTGGTTGCCTTCTGTGCGGTCGGCGGCTTCCATCAGACCCATCTGCTCATAGTAGCGGATGGTCGGAACCTTGACTCCGGTCTCGCGTGACAAATCTCCGATTGACAGCATCTCATCTCTCCAGTCGCTAGAGATATAGGAATAGTGTGCGGTGAATTTCAATCACGATTGGTTGAGCAGCGACGGTTTCGTGCGGTGTTCTGCCGCTGCCCGATATCCTAAATGTCTCGTTAACCGGTATGACTGCAATGTAAACATTGCTCCGTGGGCGGAGTGATCGTCGTGCAATATGGTACGTGTTGAAATGTGGAACCCTCTGAAAGCGGTGGCTGTCGGCGCGCTTGCGCTCGCGTTGGGCGGCTGCGTGTCCTCCACGCTCTCCTCCGTTGACGGCAAGAGCACCCAACCGATCCCGGCCTCCCTGAAGGGGACGATGTCGAAAATGTCGATGACGCAGTCGTCGCCGGTGCTGGTCCGCATCTTCAAGCAGGAAAGCGAACTGGAAGTCTGGAAGCGCGACGCCAGTGGCAAGTTCGCGCTGCTCAAGACCTATCCGATGTGCCGCTGGTCGGGACAGCTTGGCCCGAAGAAGCGCAGTGGCGACCGTCAGGCGCCCGAAGGGTTTTACCACGTCAGCGCCTCGATGCTGAACCCGCAATCGCAATACTACCTGTCGTTCGATCTCGGCTTTCCGAACCGTCTCGAAGCGGCGCTGGGTTATAGCGGCGATGCGCTGATGGTGCATGGCGCGTGCTCGTCGTCGGGTTGCTATGCCATGACCGACGAAGGCGTCGCCGAGATCTACGCCGTCGTCCGCGAAGCGCTGAAGGGCGGGCAGGGCGTATTCCAGGTCCAGGCGTTTCCGTTCCGGATGACGCCGCAGAACATGGCGAAATATCGCGACAATCCGAATTTCGCCTTCTGGAGCGATCTCAAGCGCGGCTATGACATTTTCGAGGTGACGCGCAAGCAGCCAAAAGTGTCCCATTGCGGCGGCCGCTATGTCTTCGACACTGAATTTCAGGGCGGCGAGCCGCAAAACCCGGTCGCTGCCTGTCCGGCGGTGCTGAACGAGGTCAACCCGGCGATTGCCAGCCGCATGCAGGCCGACCGGCTCGCGATGGAAACGCTGGTGTCGAGCGGCTCCGCGCTGACGGCGCATTCCTATGTCGATGGCGGCATGCATCCGAGCTTCCGCCAGATTTTGCAGCGCAGCGGCGAAAACACATTCTCGAAGCGGACATCGCGCACGTCGGTGCCCGTCAGCCGTCCCGCCGCGGCGTTGTCAGACCCGCACTCGTCCAAGGAATAGCCGCGATCAGGCGGCGCGGTGCGCTCCACAGCCAGGTGAACGGCGTCGCGAAAATGTCGCGCGACAGCGCCCAGACGATGCCGATTGCAGCAACAGCGCAGATGACTGTGTCGGCGAGGGCGATTTGCAGGGACGTCTCTCTCAGACAGAGTACGAGAACGCCATGCAGCACAAACACCGACAATGTGCGCGAGCCCAGATAACTCAATGACATCCGTCTCGATGGCACCAACACGGCAGCGGAGACGATCAGGAGTCCAGCCAGGACCAGAAGTCCCAACCGGATGATCAGGGTGAAGTTTTCGTCATAGAGTTGGCGACCGTAAAGCCAGCTCGTCTGCACGTCGGTTCCGTAAACGAGAAAGAAGGCGAAGGTGGACGCGAATGCCCCCGCCGCCGCGATGCGCCCCCAGCGCGGAACCGTGCCGAACAGATCGGCCTTGGTCTGGAGTGCGTGTCCGAGGACGAAAAACGGCAGAAACGCCGCCGTCCGCTGCCAGCTATAGGCGAGGGGGTCATACGCGATGAAGCCGGAAGCGAGACTGATCGCGATGGCGGCCAGAACCGAGAAAGCGCCGTACCGAAACAACGGCAGGGCCGCTTTCCAGGCAAGCAGGCTGAGCAGGTACCACAGCACCCAGCGTGGATATTGCGAGTAATAGTCCCAGCCGAGAAACTTGCCGTTGATTGCGTCGGCTGCGGCGTACAATGCCTGCGCAACAACGAAGACCAGCGCTATTCCAAGAAGATCCTCGGCCCATTTTCGTCCAAACCGATCCGCGTGCGACAGATAGCCCGCTATCAGGATGAACGCCGGCATGTGGAAGCTGTAGATGGTTTTGTAGAGCGCAATCGTACTGGCGTTGGTGAGTGCCGATTCGATCAGATGGCCGAAGACGACCAGCGCGATCAGCAGCGCTTTCGCGTTATCCAGATAACTCGATCGAGTCATGGTTCCCCGCCGCCAGCCAAAATGCACTGCACGGCGCCTCCTTATGGGTACGTCGAACGCGGTGCTATCACAGTCAGCAATTGCCCCGCCAGCGGTTCGAGATGATCTTGCCATCGCGTTTGGGGGGGATTTGCGCTAGATAGCCCGTCGAGACGTCCTTTTTGGACCAGATATGACAGCTCCCATCGTCACGAGATGAGGGGTGTGAACGAGTACCAAGCAGGCATGACGCAAACCACAGCAACGCCACACACATCCAGTCTCTACGGCGCTGGTAGAGGCCCGAGATTCTCCATTGCACCGATGATGGACTGGACGGATCGTCACTGTCGCTATTTTCATCGGCAGCTGACGC